>JAUPKV010000513.1 GCA_030837265.1 Methanobacteriota archaeon | reverse complement strand
TTTTTAATGCAGCAGATAAGGAAGTTCCTGTAGACTTCTGGTCGGTTTTTACGGGAACTCTTGCAGTAGCTCCAATGAAAAAGGAGTTTGAGGCTTTTGTTGGTTCTATAGTGGGTTCGAATAATCCGGAAAGGGAGATTGAGGTTTCTTCCGAAAGCTGGAGGAATGCAATGAATGAGTATTACTCTTTCATGCTTGTAAATCGGAACCTTTGCCCAGGCTGTACCGTCAGGCCCGAGTCTTATGGAAGTGTGTTCTCAGAAAACCGAGTGCATAGAGTGACTGAAATATTTGATTTAATTGGAAAAAAGGGTTTTTCCCCTGAAGGTAGGCTCCTTGAGGTATGCTGTGGAAATGGAATGTCCACACTTGCTCTTTACAGGCTAGGATTTGATCCACTGGCAATTGAGATCAACAAATGCATGGTATGTCAGGGACTTGAGCAGGGAGTTCTGAGCCCTCAAAAGGTTCTGGTAATGGACGCAACTACGATTTCCAGTTATTTCGATCCGGGAAGTTTTGATACGGTGATGGGGTTTATGCTGGGGCTGGTCTATGAATTCAATAAAGAGCTCTGGACCGGCATTATGAGGGAGGCAGTCTCCGTAGCAAGTGAGGGAGCTCTCCTGCTCTTTACAGTAAGCAGCAAGCCTGAAATCGAGATACTGGCCGGGGCTTTGCACAGGGCTGGTGTTAAAGGTGAGATTATAGATAATACGGATCCGGAGGGAACTTACGATCAATGGCTTTTTGTCGGAAGAAAAGAAAATAAGGATTGAAAAATATAGAGAGAGCAAAGAAAATGATTAGTCCAGGCTATATGAGAGAACCAGGATTTAAATTTATTGAAACTGTAAAACCAAATGGAAAATGGGTTGAATAAAAAACATACGAAACGCTCATGAGCCCGTGGCACATGCATGGAGTATGAAAAACAGCATCAGACACTCAGTTTTTCATAGAAACCACTCCAGCAGAAGTCAAAAATATCGTTTATCGATTGCCACCCAACCGTTATTCTTTGAAAAAGGAGTCATATGTCAATTAATATAAAGAGTGTTTTTACGAGTGGACTTGTTGCCGGGATCATCATCAACATTAGTGCGATGGGAATGGTTCCTATAGTTGGAAATGAAATGAATACTGTACTCGAAAATCGCGCTTTACCACCATTGAGTAGTGGAGCTATGGCATATTTCGGCATTATGTCTTTTATTTTAGGAATTTTTCTTGTATGGTTTTATGCAGCTATGAGCCCTCGATTCGGTCCAGGAATAAAGACAGCGGTAATCGTTTCAGTAGTTGTTTGGTTTTTAACTTATTTCTGGTCTAATGCGTCAATGGTAGCATTTGGTTTCATGCCTTTTACATTAACTGTGATTGGAACTTCCTGGGGTTTAGTTGAGTTGTTAATAGCAAGTGTAATTGCTACTCGATTGTATAAAGAGTAAGACAAGCTAAGATTTTATGTTTGTCCATTCGATTCGTTGACCCGAAATCAATGGGAGCATAACAAATGTTTACAGACGTATGTTTTTAGTCGCAAGCTCCTCAAAAAAACCGCTGAAACTGGTGTTATGTGATAAATAAAAGCTCTGTAGAAATCCTCCCTTTTTGAGGAATTTACCAAATTGACATTTTTACAAAATATGCCCGTATATATCGCTCTATAACAGGCATTAAAGGCGAATGAGGTTGATTTTAATAGGTATACTACATACTCAACTCTTCTCATATTAAAAAAGAAAAGTTTAGGATAGTTTAATTGATGAACTGCTTAATGTTTTAAAGCTCTTCCTGAAAATCACTTTTTTAATGTTAACGGGCGAAAAGTATATACTTGTTAACAATGGTATATTAAAGAATTTCATTCAGCCCAGTGATCAAACATTGCGTTTTGGTCTTTAAATTTAGTCCCCCTCGTTTGCGATTCCGGAAATTGAGCAGCTCTAACCCTAAAATCCATTTCAGGAAGATTGAAAGAAAGCCGTTGAAAGATCGCAACCTGGAGATTTATGCGCTTAACTCAAGCCGAATCAAAATATTATCCAGAAAGACGCCGGAAACTATGATCATTGGTAGAAATGTCACCTAAATCATTGATCAATACCTCCGGAAAGTCACTCAAATACGCGATCCAATAAAAAATGTTATTTTGATTCGATATTATGAGGTTCATCCATGAGTGTAAAAATTACCGAAACCGTCCTACGGGATGCACACCAGTCCCTCCTTGCAACCAGAATGCGGACTAGAGACATGCTCGAAGTGGTTGAACAATTAGACCAGATAGGGTATTTCTCCCTCGAAATGTGGGGAGGTGCTACCTTCGACTCCTGTATCCGTTATCTGAATGAAGATCCCTGGAAACGCCTCAGGGACATCAAGAAAAGAATGGATAATACCTGCGCTCAAATGTTACTGCGAGGCCAGAATCTTGTTGGTTACAGACATTATTCAGATGATGTTGTCGAGAAATTTGTTACCAAATCCTTTGAAAACGGAATTGATATTTTCAGGATTTTTGATGCTGTCAATGATATCCGAAACATGGATCTTTCCATCAAAGTAGCAAAAGGCCTTGGGGCTCATGTACAGGGTACAGTCTGTTACACAATAAGTCCGGTGCATACTGTTGAAAAGTATGTAGAACTTGCAAAGCAGCTTTATGAGCTTGATTGTGATTCTCTTTGCATTAAAGATATGGGAGGCCTGCTTTCCCCTAATGAAGCAACCAATATAATAAGTGCCATAAAAAAAGAGATTTCCATTCCGATTTCACTGCACTGCCATTGTACTTCCGGAATGGCTCCAATGAGCTATATGGCAGCCTGTGGAGCTGGAGTAGATGTTCTGGATACAGCTCTTTCCCCTCTTTCCTGGGGTACTTCCCAGCCTCCGACCGAGAGTGTTGTAGCGGCCTTGAAAGGTACTCCTTATGACACCGGCCTGGATCTTGGAGCTTTTGAGCAGGTTGTTGATTATTTCAAGGCTTTGAAAGATAAATACCGGGGAATTCTTGACCCTATTTCCGAGCAGATCGACACCAATGTCCTTATCTACCAGATTCCGGGAGGCATGCTCTCAAACCTGGTCTCTCAATTAAAAGAGCAGAATGCTCTTGATAAGTACGCAGATGTCCTTGAAGAAATGCCAAAGGTCAGAGCGGAACTCGGATATCCACCACTTGTTACCCCCACGAGCCAGATAGTAGGTACCCAGGCAGTACTTAATGTACTAATGGGCGAAAGATATAAAGTTATTCCAAAAGAGGTAAAGGATTATGTACGTGGGCTTTACGGAAGACCTCCTACTCCTTTAAGCCCGGAAATTATAGGCAAGATCATCGGAGACGAAGAACCCATACACTGCCGCCCGGCAGACCTTCTTAAGCCTGAATATGAAAAGAGGAAGAAGGAAGCAGAGGAATTAGGCATTGCGAAGTCCGAGGAAGATATCCTCACCTATATTCTCTATCCGGCTATCGCCCCCAAGTTCCTGAAAGGGGACGTGGAAGAAGAAGAGTTAAAAGTGGTTTCCCATACACCAGCTGTCCAGAAGGAATACACGATTCCGACACATTTCAGGGTTGAAGTGGACGATGATGTCTATGAGGTTAAGGTCGAACCTCTGGGCGGAGGAGTTTCCATATCCGAATTATCTTCCAGAAAGCCTGTTGCCGAATCAGTTAAAGGAGCTGTTTGTTGCTCGATGCAGGGTATGGTTCTTTCCCTTAAAGTCAAAGTTGAAGATACTGTGGCAGAAGGAGATATGGTAGCTATCATCGAAGCCATGAAGATGGAGAATGCCGTGCATGCTTCCCACGCGGGGGTTGTAAAAGAGATTTTTGTTGCCGAAGGAGATAGCGTGTCTCCGGGTGATATAATAATGGCAATTGAGTAATAAATTGGTGGAAGGTATTATGTTTGGAAAAGTACTCATTGCAAACCGCGGTGAGATTGCAATCAGGGTAATGCGTGCCTGTCGGGAGCTTGGAATTTCAACTGTAGCTGTCTGCTCGGAGGCCGACAAGAATGCCCTTTTTGCCAAGTATGCAGATGAGGCTTACCTTATAGGTCCGGCCCCCTCAAGCCAAAGCTACCTGAATATGGATGCTATAATTGAAGTCGCGAAAAAAACAGGATCAGATGCTATTCACCCCGGCTATGGTTTCCTTTCTGAAAATCCTGTCTTTGCAAAGCGCTGTGAGGAGGATGGAATTGTCTTTATAGGCCCTCCCAGCCATGTGATTGCAGAGATGGGAAGCAAAATCAGGGCCAGGAACCTTATGATGAAAGCAGATGTACCTGTCGTACCTGGGACGAAGGATGCAGTCGAAGATGTGGCCGAAGCTGAGAAAATAGCTGAAAAAATCGGTTACCCGGTCATTATTAAGGCATCTTCGGGCGGCGGTGGAATAGGAATGAAGGTAGTCCACTGCAGTGAAGAATTTGCTGCTGCATTTAATTCTACCAGAAGAATGGCCGGATCGGCTTTCGGGGACTCATCTGTTTTCATTGAGAAATATGTTGATGAACCAAGACATATAGAGATCCAGATTCTAGCTGACTCCCATGGAAATATAATTTACCTTTCTGATAGGGAATGCTCTATCCAGAGGAGACATCAAAAGCTTATTGAGGAAGCTCCCTCCCCCATTATGACTCCTGAACTCAGGGCACGGATGGGAGAAGCTGCTGTGAGAGTCGCAAAAACAATAGGCTATGTAAATGCAGGAACAGTAGAATTTCTTTATTCAAAGGGCGACTTCTTTTTCCTGGAGGTCAATACCCGCTTGCAGGTCGAACATGGAATTACTGAAATGGTAACAGGCATCGATATTGTAAGAGAGCAGTTGAGAATCGCCTGGGGAGAAAAGCTTGAAATTAAGCAGGAAGATATCGTCATTGATGGACATGCAATTGAATGCAGGATCAATGCTGAAGATCCGCTGAATGACTTTGCACCATCTCCCGGCAAGATCAGGGGATACAGATCGGCCGGAGGGCCCGGAGTAAGAGTAGATAGCGGAGTACATACCGGTTATACTATTTCTCCATACTATGATTCCATGATTTCAAAACTCTGTGTCTGGGCGAAGACAAGGGATGTAGCGATTGCCAGGATGGAAAGGGCTCTGTATGAGTACGTAGTCGTGGGAGTAAAAACCAATATACCATTCCATAAAGCTGTTATGCGTAACCCGGCTTTTCGCAGGGGTTACCTCACAACTTCTTTTATTGAGGATCAAAATATTCTGGAAGCTGTTGAAGAAATTGTAAAATCAGACTCTGAAAAAGGAGCTACTCTGGCCTCGGCTCTTGAAGCAAAAGATAAAAAAGTTGCGGCAATTACAGCTGCCGTATATGCATATGTAAGCATGGCCCAGAAGACACAGCGCTAATCTAGAAATAAACTAAAAAAATATATACTGTGATACATATAGTTCACATGGGGTGCATGGATGGGAGATAAAAGATCTCGAATTATCAAAGCACTTAAAGATGCACAGACAAGCCCTGTTTCAGGTGAAGACTTGGGGCTCAAGCTAGGGATTTCCAGAACAATGGTCTGGAAATATATCAAATCCCTCCAGGCTGATGGTTATGAGATAGAATCATCTCCGAAAAGAGGCTATGTCCTGAAATCCGTTCCTCAACTCCTGTACCCGGAGGAAATCCAGATCGGACTCAAGACCACTTTACTGGGACAGAAGATTCATTATTTCGAAGAGGTAATTTCTACAAATAGTATAGCAAAGGAAATTGCGGCTTCCGAAGAGGAAGGAACCCTTGTGATTTCCGAAATCCAGAAAGGTGGCAGAGGCCGCATGGGAAGGGAATGGGTTTCTCCACACGGCGGAATATGGATGTCCGTAATCCTGAAACCGGGGATTCCTCTCAGACATGCTTCCAGACTTACAATGGTTGCCGGGCTTGCGGTCGCAAACACTATTCGTGATATGGGACTTGATGCTCATATCAAATGGCCAAATGATGTCCGCATCAACGGAAAGAAGGTGTGTGGAATCCTTACCGAGGCGAAAGCTGAAGTTGATAGGGTGGACTATGTTGTGCTGGGAATAGGAATAAATGTAAATATGGACTTAAAAGATATCCCTGAGTCTTTCCGTGCAGGTTCCACGACTTTGAAAGTAGAACTTGGGAGGCATATAAAAAGAGTTTCCTTCCTGCAGGATTTTCTCTTCGAGCTCGAACAGCAGTATATCAATTTCAAGACCCACCCATTTTCAAATATCCTCAATGACTGGCTTGCACTTTCTGATACCATCGGAAGAGAAGTAAAAGTAACAACACCCTCAAGAATCATAGAAGGTAGAGCTATTGGAGTGACCCCTGACGGAGCCTTAGTAATCCGAAAAGCAGACAACACCAGAGAAGAAATAATAGCAGGCAGATGCATTTATGCGCACCCCAAATAAACCAGAAAGAAAAAAAGGAGAGGAAAAAAAATTATTTCCTGCATTTTCCTTTTTCCTGATTTCATCACTGGTTTTCGCAGTCCTCTTTTATTCAATTTCACCTGTTTTAGCTTTCGATAGCGAAAAAAGGCTTTCAATAGTTATGATTGATGGGGATGAAGTCTATGTGCGATCAGGATCCTACCATAACTTTTCGCAGGATTACCAGCTTTATGTGAAAGGCGCTGATGGCGACGGGAAAAGAGTCTGGCTTGAGCTTCGTAGAGAAGGACTCTCCCTTAAGGATGATATTGCCACTGAAGGTTCACAGTTTGCATATTCCCGCAACTCGACGGAGATTTTCAACCTAACTGTCAAAACAATATATGTAGGTGCTGACGGAGCGCTTGTCAGATTCTCACCCGTTTATCAGTACCTGGATACAACACTTCCAATGCCCCAAAAGTCAAATATATCTATTCCCATCACACCGAACACTGAACCTATAGAAACGCATGGTTTAGAAACGAAGGCCGAAGGTTTTAATGTGCCTTTACTCCTTCTGAGCCTTGGTTCAGCAATTCTTTTCATTGGTTTTTTTGCAAGAAAGGAAAAGAAAAGATAATTCGGGTTTGAAGTTTAGTTAAACTTTTTTTACAAACCCAATACATCGTCCATGGAGTAAATTCCAGGCTTCTGTGAGCAAACCCATTCGGCTGCACGGACTGCACCGTTGACAAATATTTCGCGGGAATGGGCCATATGCCGGATTTCAATTCTTTCGGAGTTACCTGCGAAGAGAACCGTATGATCCCCAGTAATGTCTCCTGCCCTGACGGCATGGATCGCGATTTCCTTGCCTCGGGGGGCCAGGCCTTCCCTTCCATATATATAATCCTTGCCTCCCAGGGCTTTGCTGAGTACGTCGGCAGCACGAAGCGCAGTCCCGCTTGGAGCATCTTTTTTCTGGTTATGGTGAGCTTCTATAATCTCGATATCGTAGTCTGCAAGGTACTTTGCAGCTTCACTTATTATCTTGAAGAAGACATTAACTCCTACCGAATAGTTTGGGGAAATGACTGCACTTACCTGATTTTCACGGATTGCCTCATCGATGACTGTACGCTGTTCCGGAGTAAGTCCAGTAGTTCCTATGATAAGGTTGACTCCACATCTGGCTGCAATCGGAGCATTTACTATAGTGGCACTCGGGGCTGTAAAATCAATCAGGACATTAGCCTGAGTTTTTTTCAGGACAGATTCCAGGTCTTTTACGTCCGAAACCTGGATCCCGAGATTACCCACATGGGCAAATTCTCCAGCGTCCTTGCCGAAATTACCGATGTCAAAGGCGGCAACAAGCTGCATATCCGAAGACCGGGTAATACTCTCTACTATCAGAGAGCCCATCCTTCCGCAGGCTCCCAGTACTGCTGCGTTGATCATTCCATGACCCCCAATTTTCTGAGTTCGTCTGCAAGCTTTGCAGCATTTGGCTCACTAAGTGGAGCGAGAGGCAACCTCATATGCCCGCTTGCAAGTCCAATGAATTCGGCAGCTTTCTTAACCGGAATCGGGTTTGTTTCCAGGAAAAGAGCACGGATCAGAGGAGCAATTTCATAGTGGACCTTTTTAGCCGTCTCGTAATCTCCTGCAAGAGCTGCGTTTACCATTTTGGACATTCTATCTGGAACAATGTTTGCTGCAACGGAGATCACTCCTCTGCCCCCTATGGAGAGAATCGGAAGTGTCAGACCGTCATCGCCTGAAAGAACCACGAAGTCCTCATCCACAGTGCTTTCCAAAATCTGGGAAACTTTATCTATACTTCTGCTAGCTTCCTTAATTCCCACAATATTTTCTACTTTTGCAAGTTCGGCAATGACGGCCAGTGGCACATCCTGCCCTGTTCTTGAGGGAACATTGTAGAGGATCATAGGGATATCTACGGCCTCTGCAATTTTTTTGAAGTGCGCAAGAAGACCTGCAGCGTTTGGTTTATTGTAGTAAGGAGAGATAAGAAGTACACAATCTACACCAGCATCAGCTGCGTGTTTTGTAAATTGAAGAGCTTCCTCTGTATTATTAGAACCAGTTCCTGCAATCACAGGAACTTTTGAACACTCAACTGCGATATCAATAACTTCTTCGTGCTCGAGTGCAGAAAGGGTTGCCGATTCTCCTGTTGTACCACACGGCACAATCCCTGCAACTCCTCCCTCCTCAACAAATGCAATATTTCTTTTTAGGCCTTCCCTGTCAATCCTGTTGTCCTTTGTAAAAGGAGTGATCAGGGCAGGTATTGCTCCTTCAAACATGTCAGATATCCCTTCCTGTATCCTGAAGAAATTCTCAAATGGTTTAATAGACTTTCATGCGTGCAACTTTTCTTGTAATGTAACCTGCAACCCTGTTCCTTATAACCTTACTTTCAATGGTTGTGTATTTTGTCACAAGAATCTTGTTAATCTCAAAGTCCTTTGTGAAGACATCTCCATAGTTTTCAAGCAGCCGGAATGTAATTCTTTTTATGTTTGTTTGTCTTATATTTCCCATCGTATCTCCTCTAAATGTTTTTGCTGTTTTTATTCCAGTGTTCAAGCTTACTTTTGTTTATTTTCCAATTTTCCTGTGAATTCCGGTTAGTGTGAATTCTGGTAAATGTGAAGCCGGAGTTTGAAGGCAATCTAAGATACCTTCTGATTCACCCCGATTGATAAATTTGATGAAAACTGGATACAAAAATTTGGCGAATAATGGTTTTGTCGACTAATAGGGCACTTGAGATTTATAAGTTTTGGGGTGATACCCTGATCAAAACCAATAGGCTAATGTTTCCTCTCGTAATCGCTCAAGCTGGATGCATTCAATAATTTAGATTTTTTAAATATTTCAGGATACATTTTCCATATGCATTCTTTACTTTTTCCTCTTTACATAATCTGTCTTTCCAAGGACACGGTCAAGAGTTCCTGCATTGGTGAAAACACTTTCTCTTACTCCTTTGCGATTTAAAAACAGCCCTAACAGGACAACAAGCAAGCCAAGCTGTCTAAGACTCGGACCAGCCTCAACAACAATAATAGCACCTATCAAAGTAATTGTAGAAGCCATCAGTCCCTTCATAGCTCCTTTCCTGTAGGATCGGTAGCCTGTCCGCCTAAAAATCCGGACGTCACGAAGGGTTAGAAAGAGAACCACGAAATAGGCAAGCATTGCAATTCCCAGATAAATATCTAACATTTTTGTCTCCGTCTCTAATTTTGATTTAACTCTTAGATCCTTTACTGGATTGAGAGATAGAAGATTTCAGAATTACCTGTCTAGATAATATTTAAAACCAGCAGATTAAAACCAGAAGCTTAAACAGTTAAAAGCTATGGCCAGGTTTCTCCTGGCAGTATTCAGCTGCATGGGGAGAAAGAGAGCTTTTTAAAATATTTTACAACATATCTGGTTTAAGTAATCCGCTCAAAAGTAGAAGAGCAAGAAAAAGCGGCTGATGTATAAAGTAAATGACCAGAGAGTGCTTTCCAACAATGGAAATGAACCAGGTAAGGGGATTTTTCCCGGCTTTTTGAATATTAAATCTCCGTTTTCCACCCTCATACAGGGAATTCCCCAGGAAAATCCCGGCAAGTAGCACTCCAAACCAGGGGAAAATGGGAAAATAATCGAGAGTCGCAAAATTATCCGGCGTGAAGCCCAACCAGAGCAAAGTAGAAAACCCAAAAGTTTTATCTCTGAGATAAAGTCCTATAAAACCAAAAAACAGGCTGAAAAACAGATTTTCTTTTCCATATTTCAGGAAGGGATATGCAAGTACTGAAGAAACTCCAAAAAAGTGCAGGATCCCAAAGACAATATACTGTCCTGGAAAAAAGATCCAGGTTATAAGTGTGACTAAAAGACCCATGAAAAACAGTTTCATGCCCCGTTTAAGGTATTTCGAAAAGCTTTCGGTCTGAATTCCATCCATTTCTTTATTGAGAGCCCGAGAATGACTTATGGATAAAGCAGTTCCTGAAATAAGGATGAAAATGAAAGCTGCACTCCTGCCGACATATAAAAAAAAACCGGACCCAACCTGGATATCCTCGATGCCGAAAAAATTGAGATCATAAAGAAAATGGTACAACAACATCAAAAAAACCGCAGTCCCACGCAGGCAATCAATCTCCCAGAAACGGTCTTCATGCCTGTCCATATTTCTCTCCGGAGGAGTTTTAATCCTTTCAAAAAGAAAGGCGCCTTTTTATGATTTCGCTTTCTTTAATGACAAGTACATTATATAGATTATGAGTAAATTTTAAGATTATGGCAAAGTTTATAGATCTTCGCTTCAGGTCTCATGTAAACCTGAGTCCCAACCCCTGGCCTAAAATTGGAATAATCCCAAACAAAAACACGTTTGTCAAACCGTTAATCATTATGACAAGCGTAAGACTTCGCGTTTTATAAAAACAATAACCTAGAAAGCACCCTAAAAGAAAAGTAATTCCTATTTCATAAGGAGTGCCGTAACCTGAGTGCATTATCCCAAAAAGGAGGCTTACTAGAAGGATTCCTGCAGCAGACCCCATAAACTCTTCTAACCTTGTCTGGAGAATCCCCCTGAAGATAAGTTCCTCAACAAGACCCACAACAAAAACCATAATGACTGTGAGTTCCAGCAGGTTTGTCTGTGAGATATCCGGTATAAGGGGCCTTGCCCCAATTAACAAATATTCCGCTTCCGCAAAAACCAGAGCTGCAAGTACAGAAAGTGGAAGATAAATCCACATCCTCTTGAGTAAGGCTTTTTTTGTCTCAAACACGACATTTTGATGAGTAGTGGCAATTATTGCCGACATTGCAAGAGATGCGTATATAAAAACAAACGAGTAAAGGTTAACCTTCAAAAAGATTGGTATTGAGAGGTTCACCAGGCGAAATATTGGCAGAAGGAGGAAAGCTTGATTGATTTTGCGTATTTCCTGCTGGTTCGCAACCGCTGCTGAGAATGAAAAGGCTAGAAGAAGAAGGGTATAAATTACTACAGCTTCGTTTAATCTTCCCCAAAAGATCAGCAATTCGGCAAAGGTAATCGCAATAACAGGGACTCCTGCATGGTAAATTTTCTTCGTTATTCCGATTTTCTCATCGGTAGGCGTATTAAACACTCTTCCCAGATCAGGCAAAGATATTTTCCCTGTTTCCAATTCTGAAGGTGGAAATTCCGGCATTGCCATTTTCATGTCTCCTTAGTAACGTTAACCCAGAGATGCAGGTTTCTGTAAGGTATTGTCTTTTCAGTATCGTTAAATAGCAGAAATTCAAGTTTCGTATAATTTCCCACTACGTTCGGCGTAAATGTAACTGGCACTTCCCACGACATATTGTCCTCAAGGCGGATTCGTTTCTGATTTTCCGAAAGAGGTAGAGATATATTCCCTAGTTTCACATCCAAAGTATAATTTGCGGACCTGTGCTCATGATTTATAACTCCTACAAAAACCGTCCCTTTTTCCCCCTGTTTAAACTCTGTCTGATAGTTGTCAGCTGTTTTATTGGGGCCTAGAATATAAAATTCAGTAAAGTGCTCCCCTTCTTTGGGATTTTCAATAATGTAAACCAGACTGCCCACAGAGGCAAGAACTAAAAGAATCAGGAAAACCGCAAGAACTTTATCGAGTACGGATTCAGGCTTCTTAAAGATTTCTGCCTTTATGTTAAGAACCGCAGTTTTGAACGGAACTTCAAATACTTCTGTTTCAGGCAGCAGGCTTCTTCTATAATATGCAATTACGCACATAAGGAGAGTAAAAGCCGAAATTACTGTTAGAATAGGAATTTCTCTGATTCCCCAGACAGTATAGTTAAGGATGAATCCCATTGTAGGGACAATTGCAATGCTCAGCCCTAAGGAGACCATGGCCCTTTCAATCCCCTCAAGATCGTTTTTTGCCGGGAAGAGAGCTCCGGTCAGGGCATAGCCCGGCAGGAAAAGTACCGTAAGAACACCTATATACGTCCGTAGTAAGCTTCCACTAAACACGGGCACAAGCACTAAAACATAAGTAAGAAGCACAAGACCCACTACGAATAATAAATCCAGAGGAAGTTTTCTATTTGAGGCCATATTACCACTAAATAAATTTTTTCATAATTGATCTTCTTAGAATTTATAATTATGTGTTCCTTCGTTAATTCCTATAAATGCAAATTGATACTTTGAATTTCTTTAAATTAGGATTTAAACTGAAATATTTTTTCTCAACAGATATATCTCTAATGACTTAATAGTTTCTAAATTTTTTAAGACATTAAACCATTAATAAGGCTTTATCTATGAAAAGTTTTCCCCCATCTTAGGGAGTGGTTCCCAAACTTCTTCATTTTTAGAACATTATGCGAATATTTTCACATTCTATCAGAGAATTTAAGAGAATCTCAGAGTGACTATAGAAAATCTTATTATGTATTTGCCCATTACTGAATGCATGAAAATTCTGGTTACCGGAGGAGCCGGTTTCATAGGCTCCCATATAGCTGAGTATTTTGCAGAAGCAGGACATGAAGTAAGGATCCTGGACAATATTTCCACTGGCCTTCTCAGTAATATTCCGCATTACGAAAACATTGAGTTCATTAAAGGGGATATTTGTGACTCTTCTACAGTTGAAAAAGCAGTTTTAAACATAGATTACGTATTCCACGAGGCAGCCCTTGTATCCGTACCTCTCAGCTGTGAAAAACCTGCTGAGGCTTTCTATATAAACACTCTTGGCACTCTTAAAATACTGCAAGCCTGCGTTAAAGCCGGGGCTGAAAAATTCGTAACTGCATCCTCGGCTGCGGTTTACGGAAATAACCCCATTCTCCCAAAACGCGAAGATATGTATCCGGAGCCAGCCTCGCCTTATGCGATTTCCAAACTCGATTTAGAGTATTTGGCAAGGATGTTTTATGAGAGCCATGGTCTTAGAACAACCTGCCTGCGCTACTTCAATGTTTATGGCTATCGTCAGGACCCGAAATCTCCATATGCAGCTGTCATTCCCATTTTTATGGAAAGGGCAAAAGCCGGAAAAGATCTGGTTATCTACGGCGACGGACTCCAGAGCAGGGACTTTGTGCACATTAAAGATGTAGTAAGGGCAAATGCTGCAGCTCTTGAGCATGGCGACGGGCAGGTCTACAATGTAGCTATGGGAAAAAGCATAACAGTCCTGGAACTTGCTGAAAGGATTATCAATTTAACAGGCTCTTCTAGCAAGATAATACATGCAGCTCCGAGAGCAGGTGACGTCCGAGATTCAAGAGCAGATGTTTCAAAGATTTCCAGCTGGTGGAAAGCCGAAATCGAATTGCAGGAAGGTTTAAAAGACCTTGTTTAAAAAATCAAAAGAAAAATAAAACAGGAGATACATAGCCTCCTGTAATCTTTAAATTTTACTTTTCTTGCTTAGGCCCTATTTTTTTAAGTATAAGCGCACTTGCAAGAAGGATTACAAGCAATCCTATAAGGAAACTGACAATTTTTACAGTGCCATCGTCATTATTTACCTGGGAATTATTGCCAGTCCCTGCTTTTGCTCCTTTTTCATTCTGTGGCACTACTTTTGAGGGAACCTGAATTGAGGAGGTATTATTAACAGTATTGTGCGAGCCAACGCTTCCATTTGAACTGCTACCGCTTCCTCCACTGCTGCTTCCACCCGAACTGCCACCACTTCCTCCACTGCTGCTTCCGCCTGAACTACCACCATTTCCCCCGTTGTTGGAGCCAGTAGATGCTTGCTGTACAGCAATTGTTGCAAGTTTTGAGTCAGATCCGTTTGCATTGCTGACAGTCAGATTCGCCGTATAATTTCCCGCAGTAGTATATGTATAAGCGGGTGGATTCTGGGCACTTGAGTCAGCAACTCCGTCACCATTAAAGTCCCAGCTCCAGGTTGTTGCGTTTTGTGATTTGTCAGTAAACTGCACGGTGAGAGGAACAGATCCGCTAGTAACACTGGTGCTGAAATCTGCAACCGGGAAATCAGGTTTCGGGATAGGCCAAAAAGGCGGTACTATAGGTAGTTCTAGACTGCTATTTCTGCTAGAAAGCTCGGAGCAGCTGACAGTTGCCGTATTCTTTATCAATCCAGAGCCGTTACCATTAGTGGAAATATCAGACTCAGTTACAGTGTAATTTGCTATATATATCCAGGTTTCTCCCGGGTTTAAAACTCCTGGATTATTCTGATCCCCTTTCGATTTTGTCAAATTAACCATCGGGTCATCTACTGTAACATTTGTCAAACTCACATCCCCAATATTCTTAACTGAAACCAGGTATTGGATTATATCTCCAGCCTTATTGATAATTCGATCCCCAGCCTCATCGATTCCTGTTACTGATTTATAGATTTGCAGTTCTTTAGTTTTAGTAACAGGAGTAGATACATTGCTGTTTCTTTCCTGAAGCTGATCAGATTTGACGGATGCATTGTTAATTATAGTACCATTGTTTACATCATCCGCAGTTACAGAATAGTTACCTGTATACTCCCATGTTTCTCCGGATTGCAATATTCTTTCTTCAGTACCGTTTCCAATCGGGCCTGTTAGGTTAATCAGAGGGTCAGTGACACTTACATTGGTAAGGTTCCTGTCACCTTCATTCTTCACTACTATCCTATATTGTAGTACGTCTCTGGGTGCATTGAGTATGCAGTCCCCACTCTCATCGACTCCGATTACTGATTTAAATATACTATAATTTGTATAGTTTCCGGGGTAATTAACTGGTTCTCCAGTAATTACGAATGGAGAGAAGCCCGGAGTTTGTGCCACATACAGATAGTTAGCGTCATCTTCACCTGTCTTGTTAGTTGGTAATGCATTCCAAACTCCATTGTGATATCTGTGTAGCTTTATTCCTGAGATACTGTTGTCCTGTATCCACTTCTTAGCGACCTTGAAAGAAATGTTTGCATTACTTAAATTATCTGAATCCACTGATGCAGAATTGCTTATCCAGATATCAAAGTACTGATAGATACTACCTACGTGTAAACCAGGAGCTAAACTGGATTGTCCTGTAAGCACTTCTATAGTGACCAACATATAGTCAAGTGTCTGATCTGTTAAGAAGCTGATACCAAGGATAGGTGTAGAACCGTTTGAGAAATTAAAGCTTACAGGGCTTCCACCAAATACGAATCCTTGTAGACTTTCTTCTTTCCCAATATTGCCTGAAGGTTCAGGAGGTCTTCCTAATACGTAGATTGTAGTAGACTTCAGTTTGGTACCGTTACTGTTGCTAGCTGTAAAGTTAACAATGTAATTTCCT
>JAUPKV010000512.1 GCA_030837265.1 Methanobacteriota archaeon | reverse complement strand
CGGGCGAGGTTCGGCGGTCTGCCGGAAAAGGTGCACGTAGAGGGAGAGTACGTGTTTCGAAAGGAAGAGCTGGCTGGAGTGGATGGAGTGAACCCCTCCGAGTGGACAAAAAGTTAAGCAATGCCAGGTTATGGAAAGATGCAATTTTTCCCAGGCATGCAAGTTGCATGTAGTGCCTTTTTTTCCTCGCCTCAAATCGACCTGAATCCTCTTTTGGTGAACTGCGCATTCCATACACGATGGAATTTTGAACAAACTGACTTGATTTGCCTCATCATAGCGATCAAGATAAGGCCCTTTCTAGGAGCGCATACCTATTGGGGTCTGAGGCGGAATGTATCCTGATAAAATTATCCGGCTATATGAAGGAGGATTCCTATTAACCTATATTTTGCTTGGGTGCACTCTCAAGCATATCGTATTAACTCGCCCATGAAGCTAAACCAGGAGTTTATAGGAATCCTCGAAGCATATCTAAAAAACGAGAGATTGATTGTAGGTTATACGCATTACTTAGAGGGAGACTCTGCTTTCCGTAGGAAATCCCCAAGATCATCTCTATCGTTTATCTTTGTTATGCGCCAACCATGCCGCCCAAAATTTTGCCTTAATTTTCTTTTTTCTGCATCTCCAACCTTTATGTGGGATGCAAGGTTGATGAGAATATAGGCTTTCCATTTGATCTTTTTGCTAGAATGAGATTTCAATACTTTAAAAGTATCTGTGATCTGATCTACAGCATCCTTAATCTTTTTACCTTTCAGTTCCACAAGGCAAAAAATCTCTTTGCCGTTGGTGACTTTTAGCGTTCTGGTATAATAGACGACAAGATCGCAAATTCCCTCATTTATTTTTAAATTCTCTCGCAGTGTGCTTCTGGGATTAGAAGCTTCATCAATCACATAGAATCTAACAGATTCCTCTGGTTGTGCATGCACATTAACTGTGGTCCCATTCTCTGTGAAGGTAGTGCGAGTGATTGTGCAGGGCTCAAGGATCTTTAGCAGTCTCGTAGACACCTTTAAAACTCCATCTTGAGCTGCAAGATCTGCTCAGATACTCTATTAAAGGTCTCCCAATTGATGAGTCCTCTTTTGTTCTTGATATTCTTAGCAGTATTATTGTCGAAGAGGAAAACTGAAACTTTATCTTTGCTAATGAATGCATCTGTCCTTCTAAGGAAGAATTTGTCTTTTATCTCCACCTTTTTGCGATATTCTGCGGCTTTCATCAGGTTAAGGAGATGATCCACCAAATATGGGCTGTGAGTAGTAATAATTATATTGAGCTCTGCGTTTACTAGCATTGCCAGAAATTCGGTGAGCTTGGCCTGAGCTTCGGGATGAAGATGCATTTCTGGCTCGTCAATCACTAGAAGATCTCGATGATGGGCCACGTAGCGCAGATAGAGAACTAAGGAAGATAGTTCTTTCACCATAGAGGATACGACTGGCATATCCAAACGTACACCTTTTCCGTCAGCAGGTTCAAAAATGAGCTCGCGTAATGGGTCTGGTTCAGAAGAAGAAAAATCAAGACGGCCACCAAGAACGCTACTTTGTAAGATATTTGCAAACTCAAGATACTTGCAAATCCAGGGATCCTTTTCGGCTTGTTTCTGGCGAGCAATAAGGCTGGCAAAACGTCTTGTATTTGCTATCCTCTCCATAAGGCTACTGATTGGAAAAGCAAGGGGTACCAATTGCGTTCTAGTAAAATCTTTTGTATTTTCATCGGTTTGTTTTGGTATTGGATTAACCTCACAAGACGCCGCAATGCCTGTAAGATCAGTCCTCTCTGCGGGGAAGAAATATGAATCAATATAAAGCGCTCTATGTAAAAGCATAAACACTTGTTCTACAATAAACTTCTTTATCGCCTTTTGAGGGATTTTATACTCGATATTGCTGCTCTGTAGTTCAGTTGTTTTTTTTGTGGTGAAAAAGTACAATATTTGACTCCCTCGCTCTTTGATAACGTTTAGCAGTGCGGCATCCGTCGAGCTGATCGCTAATTGGCCCTTGATTTCAAATCCAGATATGTTCTTAACCAAATCATTTTTTATATATTCTAAATTTATATTAAACGTTACATTCTGAAAAGATGCATATGTTGTTCCAAAGAACTTTTGAGCCCAAGATCGCGACAACATAGCGACACTATTGAAATATGTTGAACCATATTCATTTAAGAATTCAACGAGATCGATTTTTCCTTCGCCTTGTTCTAAGAGCTGTTTAATGGAGTCTTCTAATTGCGGGTAGGTTTCAGGGAGACTTCCTTCTGAATAGGCATTGGTATACTCCCTCCATCCATAGTCGCTCAAGATTGCGGAGATTAAGCTTGCTGTCAAGGTCTTTCCTGTGTTGTTTTGTCCTATGAATATTGTCAATGGCTTAAGTTCAATTTTTGCCTTCCGTATTGGACCTAGATTCTTGATTGCGACTTCCATTTCATTGTCCTCCATCCCGTCGTTGGACTGAGTACCTATTAACTTTTGGGATACTTATATCGTCCTACTTTTCCATTCGCCTACAAAAATAGTATATAAGCAATTTTAAGGTTGCCGGATTCACTAATACTGTTTATGCAGCCAAATCGGGGGAAGGGGTACAAGGCCGAGCATTGAAGCCCGGAGCCTTTAGCG
>JAUPKV010000511.1 GCA_030837265.1 Methanobacteriota archaeon | reverse complement strand
TTCCGATCTCCTTGCTTGAGAAGCTTAAAAAGAAAATAGGACTTAACAAAAAGTCTGGCTGGGATATCAGGCCCGCTTACACATCAAATCGAATACCTTTTTTACTTCCTGTTTAGTAACGTGCTTGTTAGAATCCGGGGGTATGCATATAGTTGATGAAAATTGGATCATTGAAGAATAAGTTTCCAATATCTTTTTTTACCGTCTTCCTGATCTTAATATATGAAGCAAAGGGAAGATTTAACAGATCGGATAAGTTTTGTAGTTTTAATAATTAGTCTTATTATAGCCTTGATAATTGTCCTTGTGGTTGCAAAACAGTTTTTCTTTCCTACTTAATGAGGCTTACCAGGCTACTGTGAAGTCTATAAAATATGGACATTTTTAGGTTCGACATAGCTGGAAAAAGATTTGTATCTCTCAAAGACTTGACAGACTCGTATTATAAATTTCGCACTTTTAAAGACATATTACGCTTTTATCCTCTCTTCTTCAACTTCCCACAGCAGCCCTAAAAATCACAAACATTTAAAACAATTTTGCTTATAAATGATTAAAAATAGCTATCATTCCCTTCCAAATGCGTGAAGTTCAATCTATTTGGAATAATGAAATGTTGCACGTTTTGTCGTATCTTAAAGTCAAGTATCTTCTGTAACAATTATAAAAAAGGACATGTAAACAGCTCTTAGGTGTGAGACTATTTCATTTGCTTAGGAGTTCCCCTCTTCATTGAGGAACCTAGCTTTACGTTCTTAGAAACTGACGGTCTACGACGGGCAGGCAGTGAGCCTGCCAGATTGCTCTTTTTTATTTATTTACTATTTAGTAAGAGTTGCGCATTTATGGATAATATGTTATTAGAAAATTTATCTTTCTTTTTGAAGCCAAACTTTATACTGTTTAATGATAAACTAAATTCAATCGAAATAAAAGTCACTCATAGACTCATTTTTAGGGAGTAAGGCTAAAATTAAGAGAATTAATATTACTGTTTAACATATTAAGCCAGTTTAAAAATATAATTTCTGTAATATTAAGGAATTTCTCATAAAAATATAAGACATACAAAAAAATTGGTTATATTTAATAGTTTGTACAAATATGGTTATTCATTAATTTGTACAAATATTGTTATATTAGATCCTCTCGTATAACACATGATATTTATGGAGAAAGCTATTAAAGAAATTAAAGAATTAAAGGGGTTTGTACCCAGATCTATTGTCTATGCCGAAAAGATAGACCAAAGCTTTGCCGAAGGAGTAGCCGGTTTTTATAAAGGCGTCTGGACCGAAAGGGAAGGCGGGCTTTCCCTGAAAGAGAAGCATCTCATAGTCTTTGCCATTGCTTGTTCCAAGAATAACACCGAAAGCGCGGTTAAGATACTCGAAAGGCTTCGTAAATTAGGGACATCTAGGGCCGAGATCAACGACGCCATGATGATGGCTGCCTGGACAGGCGGAATGCAGAATTTCACGGATTTCAGTGCTGCAGTACTTAAAGAAATGGAAAGAATGGGGTTTTAATAGCTAGTAAAGCTTCTTTTTTAACAATTTAATTAATTTTTGTAAGTATTATATTTCATTTTTCTCGTCCTGTTTACTCTCCTAAAAACCGCATTTTCTTGATGCAAGTATGGATTTCATATTAGAATCGATGCTTGGAGTATGTACAAAGCGGCATACGAACCAATACCTATAATTACTCTTTTGTGATAGAAAGTGATAAGATAGCATGAAAATCAATGATAATTGTGTAGGATGCGGTCAATGTACTTCATTTTGCAAACAGGAGGCAATAGAGGTAAGAGGAAGGGCAAAAATTACTGCCGCTTGCGTGGAATGCGGAATATGTGCCTTTTACTGCCCTGTTAAAGCTATAGAGGTGCTGAAGTGAACGCGATTGTAATTGGAGCAGGCCTGGGTGGTCTTTTGAGTGCAGCAAAGCTCTCGCAGGCTGGATATCAGGTAGAAGTTTTTGAAAGGCTGCCTATCATCGGAGGAAGATTTACAAACCTCACTTATAGAGGTTTTCAACTTTCAACCGGAGCTTTACACATGCTTCCTCACGGACCCGCAGGCCCTTTAGCTAAATTTCTCAAGGAAGTCAAAGCCGAAGTAAAAATCGTAAGGTCAGACGAGGCAACAATACGCATTCCCCTGAATAAAAATCATCCAGATTACCGACAGGGCTTCAAGGACATTGCTTTTAACGAATTCGGCAAAATCCTTTCCCATAAAGACCAGCTGAAACTTGCATTTCTTGTCATGAGTACAAGAAAGAACCGACCGGTCGGAACTACGGCGGAAAGCTGGATAAAATCTCAAATAAAGGATGAGTGGCTTGTAAAATTTGCAGATTCCTTTTGCGGCTGGTCCTTGAGCCTTAAAAGTGATAAAGTGCCTGTAGAAGAGATATTCGAAATAATTGAAAATATGTACAGGTTTGGCGGGCCAGGTATTCCGGTTGGCGGATGCAAAGCAATAATCGGGGCCCTGGAAGCTGTAATTCTTGCAAACGGTGGAAGAATTAATACTAAAGCCGAGATTTCCCGCATCCTTGTAGAATCCGGAAGAGTCACAGGTATTGTTGTCGACGAAAATATTTATAACGCAAACCTGGTCATTAGCAACCTGGGACATGTGGTAACTGCCGGTCTATGCAGTGAAGCCCTTCAGGAAAGAACCTGCTCCGACTACCTGAGTATTATAAAGTCCCTGCAGCCTTCTGCCGGAATAAAGATTTGTCTTGCGGCAGACCAGCCACTTGTCGGGCATTCCGGCGTTTTGTTGACTCCTTATGCAAAAAGGGTTAATGGAATTAATGAAGTGACTCATGTTGATCCGAAACTGGCTCCTCCTGGAAAACACCTTATAATGTCTCATCAGTATGTAACCCCGGAAAATTTGAAAAATCTCGAAAACGAAATCGATTTAGGGATTAAAGACCTAAAAGAAATCTTCCCGGAGAAAAAATACGATGTCCTGCTCATCCAGTCATATTATGATAGCTGGCCGGTAAATAGGGCAGCTTCAGGGATAGACCCGGGTAACGAAACTCCTTTTCCGAATCTCTTTGTGGTGGGAGACGGAGCAAAAGGCAAAGGTGGCATTGAAGTAGAAGGAGTAGCTCTGGGTGTGGCTGCAGCCATGAAAAAAATTATTGGCTGAAGAAAAACAAACTCGCAGAATAGCAAACCAAAAGGGTGTCTCATCATTCAATCGGTAAATTCCCATTTTGTTACATATTCAAAAAACGTTTTCATTCCGATTACTAATTTATGCAGGAATAACTGCGCTTACTGTGGCTTTAAGCGGAAGCCAGGACAACCGGGCGCAAGGCTCATGAAACCCGAGGAAATTATTCCCATTCTGGAGAGAGGGGTAAAAGCCGGATGTACCGAGGCCCTTTTCACTTTTGGGGAATACCCGGATGAGGTACCGGAGTATAGGGAATGGCTTAAAAAGCTGGGTTATTCATCAACCCTGGAATACCTGGTTTTCCTCTGCGAAAAGGCAATTGATGTCGGAATACTCCCTCATACAAACGCGGGGATAATGACAGGTCAGGAACTCGAAACCTTAAAACCTCTAAATGCAAGCATGGGGCTGATGCTTGAGAGCACGGCAGCACTCATTGCTCACAAGGACTGTCCCGGTAAAGTTCCGGAACTCAGGCTTGATACAATCCGGGA
>JAUPKV010000051.1 GCA_030837265.1 Methanobacteriota archaeon | reverse complement strand
GTCCTGGTCGAGTCCTTTTAGTTTTCATATAATTAACATTCATCAAGCATGAAGGCCCTGGGTCTGATTATCCTTTTCCTATCATACTGGTCGAAACAGTGGGCTATCCAGCCAGAAACTCTACCAATTGCAAAGATGGGGGTTGCAAGCTGGGGGGGGATATCCAGATACATATAGATTATTCCGGAGTAAAAGTCCACATTCGGATAGATAGGCTTTCCTCTTTTTTCCACAAGCTCTTTGACAACGGTTCTTTCAATTGCTTCGGCTGTATCGTACCAGTGCATATCCCCTTTTGCCACAGCCAGTTGTTTGGAAAGCTGCTTAAAGAGTGTTCCTCTAGGGTCATAAGTTTTGTAGACTCTGTGCCCAAAACCCATGATTTTTTCTTTATTTGCGAGTTTCTCAAGGACAATTCTCTCTGCATTTTCCGGGCAAGCGATTTCTTCCATCATGGTCATGACTTCTGACCTTGCTCCGCCATGCAGCGGACCTTTAAGGGCACAAAGCCCGGAAACTATAACTGAGTACAGATCTGCAAGGGTTGAAGCGGTTACTCTTGATGAGAATGTAGAGGCATTCAGTTCATGTTCGGCACTGAGGATAAAGTCCTTTTCCATGACCTCAGCCTCCAGTTCACTTGGAATGCTTCCTCTTAACATATAAAGGAAATTAGCTCCGTGGGAAAGGGATTTATCTGGAGGGACAGGCTCTTTTCCATTTGTCACTCTATAATACGCAGCAATAATGGTTGGAATCCTGGCAATTAACCGTATTGCTTTTCTCATATTTCCTTCAGGAGAGCTGTCGTTGATATCCGGATCGAATTTTGACATAAAAGAAACTAGTGTACGCAATGCGTCCATGGCATCAATATCAAAATCATACATACGAATAACGTCAATTATTTCCCTTTTAATTTCACGCTCCCCACGCAGGCGGGCTGAATAACTGGCAATTTCCTTATCATCCGGAAGGTTTCCTTGAATCAGCAGATAGGAAACTACATCATAGGGTAGGTCAACCAGCTGGTTGATATCTATATCCCTATATTTCAGAATGCCCTCCAGCCCGTCTATGAAACATATATTTTTACTCATTTTCTACCTCGCAGTTTTGCCTAGAGGATTTTTTAAAAAACCTTGAAGTTTGGGGAATCCTCTGATCATACGTGAAGACTTAACACGAAGGGCCTTTAAAACCCAAAAATAGGGTGACGATGCATCACTACTATTGTTGAATAAGTATATTAAACTTGTTGAAATTGTATATTCAAATCTTTATAATTAATTTTCCCTTTGTGGAGCTATTCTTAGACCCATCAATAATTAAATATTACAGGAAGGTTCCAATAATAAAGACGAAGTCTTATCTAAACTTTGGAACCTCTCATACATGTCTGCATTTATCTGACATTATAACTTTTACTTTTTCTTCAGTGTATCCCTCAGGAACTTGTGTAAAATCCCACCATTCCGATAATATTCCATTTCTACGGTAGAATCCAGTCTTGAGATTACTTGAAACTGTACCTCATCCCCTTTCTCGTCTGTTGCCTTTACGAAGAATTCTCCATTAGGCTCCATATTCTCGATTCCCAGAATATCGTAGCTTTCCTTCCCTGTAAGGCCAAGGGAATCAGCATTATCTCCTTTTTTAAACTGTAGAGGAAGAATTCCCATCCCAACAAGGTTGCTTCGGTGTATGCGTTCGAAAGACTCGGCAATGACTGCCTTAACTCCCAAAAGGAATGTGCCTTTGGCTGCCCAGTCTCTGGAACTGCCTGTCCCGTATTCTTTTCCTGCAATAACTATTAGTGGGATGTCATTTTCCGCATAAAGCATAGCTGCTTCAAAGATCGGGACTCCACTGCAGGTTCCCTCCGGAAAATCATCTTTATGAAGATGAGGATGATATACGGTCCATCCTCCTTCCCTGTCCACAAGCCTGTTTCTGAGACGAATATTTCCGAAGGTTCCCCGCATCATTACCTCATGGTTGCCTCTGCGGGATCCGTAGGAGTTGAAGTCTTCAGGGTCCACACCCCATGATATCAGATATCTGCCTGCAGGACTATCAGATGGGATATCACCTGCCGGCGATATGTGATCAGTAGTAATGCTATCCCTGAAAAAGGCTAGAACCATAGAATTCGTTATATCCCCTGGTACTGGTGGAGAAAGAGGAAAATCCGTGAAATAGGGAGGTTTCTGGATATAGGTTGATGACGGGTTCCATTCATAAAGGATACCTGTCGGGGCTTCAAGCTCTTTCCAGAGTTTGGGACCTTCAAAAACGCCAGAATACTCTTTTTCGAACATCGAAGGTCTGATACTGCTCTCTTCGGTATTTTTTATATCTTCTTCCGAGGGCCAGAGATCCCTTAGATAGACAGGGCTGCCTTTAACGTCAAAAGCAAGAGGATCAGTCTCGAGGTTAATGTTCACACTGCCTGCAATTGCATAAGCAACCACAAGAGGAGGAGAAGCAAGATAGTTAGCTTTGACCAGCGGGTTGATCCTTCCTTCGAAGTTCCGGTTTCCGCTGAGCACGGCTGCAACAGTAAGGTCGTTTTCCTCGACTTCTTTTGCAACGGATTCAGGTAACGGTCCGCTGTTGCCTATACAGGTAGTGCAGCCGTAGCCGACATCATAGAAGCCAAGAGTTTCGAGGTAAGGCAGCAAGCCTGAAGCTCTCAGGTATTCCGTAGCTACTCTCGAACCGGGTGAAAGGCTTGTTTTTACATATGGCTTAACCTGCAAACCTTTTTCTACAGCCTTTTTCGCAAACAGTCCGGCTCCTATAAGCACCGAGGGATTTGAAGTGTTGGTGCAGGAGGTAATTGATGCAATCACTACTGAACCGTGTGTTAACCTGGTGACTTTTTCCTGAGGTTCTGCCTCTTTTGATTCAGTTTCATTTATATCTGCTTCACCCAGGGTTTCAGACTCTCCTACAGGTGCCCCTCCTTCTCCTATCCACCGCTGGTAAGCGCGATCACCGGAAAGGGCAATCCCAACTTGTTTTTTCCTGATAAAAGTCTGATGCATCATTTTATTGTAGTTATCAGGCACTTCGTTTAAGAAGAGTTGATCCTGCGGGCGGCTGGGGCCGGCAAGGCAGGGTTTTACCGTGCTCATGTCAAGTTCTAGGGTGCTGCTGAAGATAGGATCTGGCTTGTTTGTCGAATAGAGAAAATCTTGAGCTTCCAGATACTTTTTCACGAGATCAATCTGTTCCTCTTTCCGGCCTGTTCTCCTGAGATAATCTAAGGTCTCGGCATCAGGAGGAAAAATCCCAAGGGTTGCTCCGTATTCCGGAGCCATATTGGAGATTGTTGCCCTGTCCGGCAGGCTGAGTGAGTTTAAGCCAGGTCCGTAGAATTCTACAAATTTCCCGACAACTCCCTCATTTCTTAGAATCTTTGTGATTGTCAGGACAAGGTCCGTGGCAGTAACACCAGATTTCAGTTTTCCGTATAGTTTGAACCCCACAACTTCAGGAACAGGCATATAGTAAGGCTGCCCGAGCATTACTGCCTCTGCTTCTATGCCTCCTACACCCCAGCCCAGAACTCCTATACCATTAATCATTGTTGTATGTGAATCGGTCCCTACAACAGAATCAGGGAACGCAAACAATTCTCCTTCTCTCTCATGTAGATGCACGAGTGGAGTTAAATACTCAAGATTGACCTGATGGATTATTCCCCTACCTGGAGGCACAACCCTGAAGTTGTCAAAGGCTTCCTGAGCCCAACGGAGCAGAGAGTATCTTTCCCCATTGCGTTCAAACTCCTTCTTTTCATTTTCCTCAAGTGCATCTGGAGTACCGTATGAATCGACCTGAATCGAATGGTCAATGACCAGATCTACAGGAATTACAGGATTGATTTTAGCAGGATCGTCACCAAGTAGCTGCATTGCCGAGCGAAGAGCTGCCAGGTCTACTACAGCAGGCACACCTGTAAAGTCCTGCATAATAACCCTTGAAGGAATAAAAGGAATATCCCTGTCACTTATGTTTTCAGGACTCCAGCTAGCAAGGGCTTCCACGTCCTCTATAGCTATTATTTGCTTTTCAGTATCGGCATGACGGAGCAGGGATTCAAGCAGGATTCTTATAGAGTAGGGAAGCTGGGAAATTCTCTCAAAACCCTTCTCTTCCAGTTTGCCCAATCTGTAAATCTTAACCTCTCCGGCAGCAGTTTCAATAGTGTCTCTTACCCCAAATGGGTCCGGACCTTCTCGCATTTAATTCGTACCTCCAGCAAAAATTGAAAATAATACTACGGTGATATATGGTTTTCTCTTTATTTTATGTGGCCCATCTGGTCTTTAGACTATTTTATTCCTTCGGGCTCACTTTTACATATTACTTAAACATAATCAATTCACTAAACAATTTTCCTTACTTCCCATATCCCACAAATTGGATTTCAAATGTAATTATATGTCAACCAATATAATAATGTTAATTCTTAATCTTAAATCTTTATAAACAGTTCCAAAAAACGCCACAACACATAGAAAAATTGTAAAAATTAGGAAACTTTATATTAGAAACATACTTAATTATTGTACATAGAAAGCATAATTTAGTTAAATATAATTTATGCGATAGAATTGATAATTTGATAAATATCGGCGTTATACATATTAAATGTTAGTATATGAATTAGTCCTATAGTTATTGATTCTTACTGGAGATATTAAGCATATTATTTTTTTGAAATTTAAGGTAAAGACTATATGCTGAGATCAATAGCTAAAAAAAAGGATATTTAATTAATAAAAAATACTCAAGAGATAGGTGCTTTTGTTAAATAATTCAGGATATTTTTATAAGTGTGGGAAAAAAAATGTTGGAACATACAAAGGGATAAAGGGGTAAAGATGAAAAAAACAATAAAATTTTACAGTGGGCTCCTGCTTATATGTTTGGTTTTAAGCGTGTTGATAGTATCTGTGAATACCAATACGTTAGAAAAGAAAAAAGCAGTAGATTTTCCAGAAACTGTAGGAAAAAGTAATGAGGCATCAGTTTCCCCTAAGTCCGGACTTGAACCGGAAAACCCGGAGTTCGTTAAATATCGCACGAATAAAATACTCAATAAAGCGGAGAGCTCCCAGGAAGAGTCACAAAAAAGTTTTACATCGGCGTTTTTAAATTATTATTACTATTATTATTATCGTTTGGGAAATGTTGTTAATAAATATGAGATTAACGAAGCAGCAATTTCCTCAAACTCCAAACCTGTTTTAGAAAACCCGGATATTATCAAACCTCAAACTAATGAAAATCTATCTCAAAACGAATCTTCCCGGAAAAAACACAAAACTGGTTTTGTACCCTCTCCTGTGGACCGGCGTCATCTAAGTAAAGTTACTGCAACAGAACTTTCGTCTACAGATAATTACGGAGTACAAGATCAGCGAACCCTGATGAAAGCTTCCAATAATCAAATAAAATTAACAGCTCCGGTAAGTTATGATCTGCGGACTCTTAACAGAGTTACGAATGTAAAAGACCAGGGTGATATAGGAGGATGCTGGGCATTTGCAACCTATGCATCGCTTGAATCTTATTTACGGCATGGAGAAAACTGGACGTTTTCAGAAATTAACATGATAAACATTCTCTCTAATGCATACCCAGAAGGATTTGACTTAACTTCAAACGATGGAGGAAATGAATATATGTCAACTGCCTACCTGGCTCGTTGGAGTGGACCCGTAAATGAAAGCGATGACCCTTACTCAACTAATTCCGAGCTGTCCTCCCAGAATATGACAATACAGAAACATGTACAAAACGTACTTTATCTTCCTGACAGAGAGAATGTTTCAGATAATCAGATGATAAAATGGGCAATCCTTAACTACGGAGCTGTTTTTACAACAATCTACTATGATCCAACTTTTTATTCCTCTTCCACAGCCAGCTATTACTGTAATGGGACCAGGGATAACAACCATGCCGTAGCCATAGTGGGCTGGAACGACTCGTTTGATAGAAACCTATTTTCCAGCGTACCTCCTGAAAATGGAGCATTTATTGTGAAAAATTCCTGGGGCACAGAATGGGGAGATGAAGGATATTTCAACGTTTCCTATTACGATTTGAATATAGGAAAATACAATTCAATTTTCACAGCTGAAAGCCCTGATAATTATAAATACATTTACCAGTACGACCCACTTGGATGGACCAGTAATTATGGATACGGAAACCCCACAGGTTGGTGTGCAAACGTCTTCACTGCAAAATCCGATGAAGTGCTAAAAGCCGTGAGTTTCTATACAACTGACTCAAATTGTAACTATGAAGTATATATATACAACAATCTAAAGTCAAAGCCCACCATTTCAGCAGGCCTGGTTTTTGCTCAGAGCGGATCGATTACAACTGCTGGCTATCACACTGTTCCCCTGAGTTCCTCAATTCAATTAAAGACCGGCCAAAAATTCTCTGTAGTCCTGAAGCTTATTAATCCTGTACATGAAAACAATGATTTCAAAAACCCAATAGCAGTGGAAAAACCTATCGATGGCTACAGCAGCAAAGCAAGAGCAAATGCAGGAGAGAGTTTTGTCAGTCCTGACGGAAAGACATGGACTGATACGACGTCAATTTTTTATTTATCGAATACAAACGTGTGCATTAAAGCTTTTACAATTCCAAGAGATGTGCTTCCAGTCGCAAACTTTTCTTCAAACCCAAACTCAGGGTATTTCCCTCTTATAGTTCAATTTACAGACCTTTCACAAAATGCAACTGGATGGAACTGGAACTTTGGAGACGGAAATAATTCATC
>JAUPKV010000510.1 GCA_030837265.1 Methanobacteriota archaeon | reverse complement strand
GCAGGTTTATCCCAACTCATACGGCCATAAACATCCCTAAAATAATGATCTTTTCCTTTATATGCTTTTATTTGAAGTTCCGAGTCATCTTTCCATCCGTAACGATCTCCACCGTTTTTTTTGGTTTTTAGGATCCTCTTTTTGTTATTTTCGGAAAGGTTTGCTGAAGTATGAAGGAAATCTGTTTCATCCTTATGTCCGGCTTCGATAGCCTGAAATCCGTTATGTGTCCCAATAAAATTTCTTAATATGAGGTTTTCATTAGTTTCTTCTGCAGGGAGCTTAATCTGATTTGAAACTCTGCTCGCTACCAATAAATATCTTTCACGACTTTGCGGGACACCATAATTACTTGCTTTAATTAAGCCATCGTCTAATTGATAAGATTCTTCTTTCAGAAAATTAATAAACCCTTCCAAAACTTTTTCTTCTTTGTGCTTCTTAAAACCAGGCACATTTTCAATAACCAAATAACCGGGCTTGAACCATGCGACGAAACGTTGAAACTGTACTAAAAGATCTTTAGTTTCCTTGCTCTTCTCTCTTGTAGTGCTTATTTTGGTCCAAAATTGACATGGACTGCAAGCTATAAAAATTAATGAATCGTCATTTTTATGGATTCCAGTTTTTTTGGCAAGTTTTTTTTCAGAAAGCTCATGGATATCTTCCTGAATATACAAAGTTTCCGGGTTGTTAATCGTATATGTTTCTTTGCAACCGGGATCATTGTCAATACCAGCCAGTACTTTGATTCCCGCCAAAGACATACCGTATGTCATACCTCCGGCACCGCAAAAGAAATCAACTGCCTTTAACTCGTTTTTAGTTTCACTTTTCATTATTTACCCTGCAAAATTAAAATTGATAAGAGCAAAGAAAGTATTACTGTAACTCTTTAAATTCTTCATTAATATTCTTTAAGTAACTATCAAAAGTATTATTAAAAAGCTTTTCGAAAACGTCACACTCTGTTTATGGAAAAAGGCAGACAGACAATTAAAAGAAATTTTAAATAAATTTTAAGGAATACATTTATGAAGTTTTCCCAGACTCCTTTCACTTCCTAAAACTACACCTTTAAATCCCATCCCCTCCATTTTACCCACAACATAACTTTTATAATTTCACCTGGTGACCTTTTTATGGAATCTTTATGCAGGCTTTGTAAGTACTATCCCGAGGATTTCGGTGAGCTTACTGTTGACGTTTTGCACATGGATCTGGTGTTTGACGTTTATAATGATAGGACGAATGTGAAGTCGGTGCTCAGGGTTAGGACTAAGGATAAGCCTATTGAGAAACTGGACTTGAACTGCAGGGACCTGGAGATTAGGGCTTTGAGCTGCATACAGTGTGAAGCCTCTTACAGGTATCATAAGGATAAAGCTATTCTCGAAGTCATTTTCGGGGAGGAAATTCCGCCGCATACGGAGGTTGCGATTGTTACGGAGACGGCGTGCAGGCCTACTAAGAATGTTTTGGAGGGGCTGTACTATGACGAGACGCCGGTGGGGGCTCCTCCGCAGCAGATAACGCAGTGCCAGCAGTGGGGGTTCCAGAGGCTTGTGCCCTGCATTGATGATATGACTGCGAAGTGTACTTATAAGACTGCAATTATTGCGGATTCGCGGTATACGAATATGATTTCGAACGGGGATATCGTGCTTGAGAGGCAGACCGTAAAGGAGGGGAGGGACAAGATCGTTTATAACAACTCGGTCACCCCAATGTCTACGTATCTCTTTTTCCTTGGGGTGGGGACATATTGTACTTTTACCCGGGAACTTGAGTACCCTGATGGCGGGACTTTCATGCTGGAACTGCTCGTGCCGAAGGACTGTAGCGAAGTAGCAGCAAGAAAAGCGCTTGACATTCTGCATGATGCGATTATGTGGGTTTATCTCTACACCGGGCCGGAGCAGCATGATGAGAAGAAGCTGCCTATAAGGAATAAGATATGGGAGCTTGTCCGGCTGCGGGAGAGGATGAAATTTGAGGGAAAGCCCGAAAATACGATGGAAGAGCTGGCAAAGCTCAGGAAGGATATTGCCAAACTTGATGCCGGCTTACATCCGGGGTACAGGTATACGGGGACGGTGTACCGGGAAATCGGGATGCAGAACTCGGACTTCGGGGGGATGGAAAACGTGGGGAACACCACGATTGCCACAAACCGCATAGTGCCGTTTCCGCAGATGACTGACCCGGCTTATGAGTATATGGTCCGGGTCAAGGTGCACGAATATTACCATAACCAGAACGGGTCGGAGGTAACTGGGAAAAGCCCGTTTGAGCTCTGGCTGAACGAGGCGGTGACCGTACGGGTGGAAGAGTGTCACCATGCTTTCTTCTTTGGTGAGGAATACCAGAGGCTTGGGAGGGTGCTTGATTTGCTTGCGCCGGCGTCGGGGACTTTTGCCATCGATTCGGGAGCGGCTTCCATGCCGATTATTCCTGAAGGGTTTAATGACCCCAACGACCTGATCACTTCAGTCACTTACATAAAAGCTCCGGAATTTGTCCGAATGATAGAGACTTTGATTGGAGGGGATACTTTTGCGCGGGGGCTCGACCTCTACTTCAGGAGGTTCAAGCACTCGAATGCAGGGACGCAGGACTGGATTTCGGCCATGGAAGAAGTAAGCGGGCAGCCCTTAAAGGAAATGGCTGAGACCTGGCTCAGGCAGACGAAATTCCCGGTAGTTGAGGTTTCGGCAGAATACGATAGGGCTTCCAGGAAGTTTACTTTCCGGCTGGACCAGAAATACCCGGCAGGCGGAAAGCCCTGGGAGTTCCCCTTCAGGGCAGCGCTCGTTGACGAAAACGGAAAAGACATGGCTGAGGTACTTGAGAGGGTAAGCGGGGAAAACGCGGAGATCGTTGTTGAAAATGTAGATATGCCGGCTTTTCTTTCCCTGAACAGGGGCTATTCTTTCTACGGGAAAGTGCTCTACAGGGCTGGCATGGATGAGCTCCTGATGCAGGTCCGGAAGGACAGCGACATAATTGGCAGGTATACGGCTTTCTATACCCTGGTTGATCGGGAAAAGCTCAGGCTCCTTAAAAACCCGGAGTTAAATCCTACCGAAGACTTCATCGAGCTCTATTACAAGCTCTTGAACGACAGGCAGCTGCTTGAAAGGGCAGGCGGGCAGTTCCTGACCATCTTTGAGTCCGTGGAAGACGAGGAGTATGCACACCATTACCAGGAACTATATGACGTAAAGCAGAAACTTCTGAAGGCTGTTGCCTTTAAGTACAGGAATTCGGTTGTCTCGATTTACCGCTATTTTGAGAGTTCCGCCGCTCCTAAAGATTCGACCCTTGAGGAGGTTGCACGGACAATCAAGACCAGACAGGCCAAAAACATCTGCCTGGGCATCCTGGCGTCCCTTGATACTCCTGATATCCATGCCATCATAAAACAGCAGTTTGAAAATGCCACCTGTGCAAGCGACCGGATAAGCGCATTTGCCGCATACCTGAACAGTTCCGCACCCGATAAAATCGAACTGCTGAGAGCCTTTGAAGCGGAATCGAAACAGCACCTTGTTGCCTGGGAAGCTTTCCTTTCGGTAATAGGAAGCAACAGCAGCGCCGATGCAGTAGAACTGGTCCGGGAAATGGAAAGGTCAAAAGCCTTCAGGATAGAACAGGCAAACGAGCAGAGGTCTCTCTACGGGAGCTTTGCCCGCAACCGCAAGAAATCCCTCCAGACCGAAGAAGGCAGGGCTCTCTTTGCCGAAATCCTGTCGAAACTGACTCACGTAAACGAATACAGCACCGTAGGCATGCTCAATGCCTTTGCAAACATAGACCAGATGGAGCCAAAATATCATGTCCCGCTGGTAAAAATCCTGGCAGATATCCTCGAGGTAACTGATGCGCAAAAATACCCGAGCGTCTATAACAGGGTTAGAAAACTCCTTCTGGGAGCTCCTCAAGCCGTAAAAGAGTATACGACGATTCATGGGGAAATTAAAGCCCTGAAGCCGGAAAGTCCCGGAAAAAAGCATATCTGATAAGAAAAAACATATCTGATAAGAAAAAACATATCTGATAAGAAAAAACATATCTGATAAGAAAAAACAT
>JAUPKV010000509.1 GCA_030837265.1 Methanobacteriota archaeon | reverse complement strand
TGACTAATATGGTGCTAGTGTATCGATTCCAAAATGAATATTATTCACGAAAAAATTAATTTTTCAGTCGATAAATTTAAAATTGCAGGTTTGCAAGTGTATTTTGGAATCGAAGCATTAGTAAAGTAACTTACTTTTGATTTAAATTGGAAGTCTCAAGAAGTCACTTGATTAAACTCCTTTCTTGAAAATTCCCCACTCAGTTAGCCTCTTTTCTATGTCCCTCATTTCGTAATCTGTAAAGAAAAGGCTCTGATAATGCGTTAGAGAGGTTATCGGGTCATGTCCTTGGCGAGAATATATTTCAATCTCTGGTATACCTGCTTTTAACATCCAGCTCTCTATTGTTTTCCTTGGGGTCTTTGGGTTTACTTTTGGTACTATTCTCGCTCTTTCCGACCACCTAGAAAGATTATCCCACCAACTTGTTCTTTCTGGTGGCCTCCTGCCAGCTAAGAAAGCATTAAATAGATATGGAAAAGTAGAAGGTAGTTTGTCAACAATCCTTTTTGGAGCTTTTTGTTTTACCTTCTTTTGTGCTTCTTTTGGAAGTATGATTTGATTTCGATCTTGAAAATACCAGCTTGGATTTTGATACAGCCTTTGAAGCTCTATGTATCTCAAACCTGTAATTGTGTTCACTTCAAAAATAGGCCTGAATTTATTTGGCACAGTCTGGACGAAGCGGTCATATTCTTCGACGGTTAATACTTTAGTGCCGTCTGATGTCACTAATTCATTTTCCATTGAATTTACTCCAAACGGTAAAATGCCAACGTTCTATATATACGTTGGTTTTATTGGGGTAATAAAGCTCAAAATCGATATGCTGTAAAATCTGGCAAAATTAGAAAAGTCTTTGACACTGGTAAAATACCAACATTTTAAGTCAAAAAGTTGTAGTAAAAAAGTACAGGATTATAGTCCTGCTTATTTTCTTTATTTGACATTTTACTTGCGTGCTCATTTGCTAAATCAAGCTCATTAAATTTAATTTCCCACATGAGTAAAACTCAGGATTAGAAACCTTAATTTATTTTCTGCTTAATTTCAGTATTTTGTTTTTAATAGCAGAGAGGACTTTAATTTTCTCTATTTGTTCGTACGTCATTTTTTTCACTTCCTTTTTGTCTCAATCATATATACTTGTGTGTTAAAAGTATATATAATTTGCCTAGGTATTTAGTTGATAAAAGTATGAACTGAGAATTATATTTTATTTATAGTTCCTCTCCTAATTTCTTTAAACTTGCACTTAAGCGTTAGATAACGGTTTTAGTAAAATCCTAACATTTTATGACAAAAAGTTCGTATTCAAAGTTGGAACATACAAAAACATGTGTACTTTTCTAATTCTACAACTTATGCCTGTATCCTTGAATAAGCGAAATAATTTTAGTAATTTTTTATCTATAAATTAAGGGTATTGATCTTGAAAAATCAGGATTCGATAGCAATAAACTGCGATATATTTATATATTAGATATTAAGTTGAAATCACTATATTACATTAAGAACGAGTTTTCTAAGCTTTACTGTTTTGTTAATGATTTTTTTCTTGTACAGAATTTCTACTCATTAACTTCTTTAGATTTACTATTTTACAGAAAACGAATATGGGTATTTTTCACAACTCGCTAAGAAAATGAAGATCATAAAGTAATGAAAGTCTAAAAAATGTTTATATATGTTATATTTATATTAATGCTGGTATTTTATTAAAATTATCCGGCGGATTGATCCGATGTTCCTTTCTGAAAAAGCGTTCATTTAATACGTTCTGCTTAGGAATGAGTGATAATCAAAAAAAGAGGTGTTTGGTATAAAAAATACCTGCAAGAGAAGCAGGAGTCACTCAGTCAAAATGGACTTTAAAAGAACTACTGACATTCAGGTGGTTAAAAACACCAATCACATAACACTTGACGACCTTACTTTATAGTCACATTATATCGAAAAACCATCAGGCTTCCGATACAAGGAGTAAAAATATGATAAATGACGAAAACTACATGAAAATAGAAGAAAAAGCAAAAGAACTGGGGGCAAGTAACGTAAGGCTCATTCCAGCAGCGGACATTGTGGTTGAAGACCGGACAGTTCTAAAGTGCATTTTCGGGTGCAGCGGTTATGGAAGTCGGGTATGTCCTCCGTTCGTCCCTGCAGTAGATGAGTTTAAAAAGATGCTTGCAGATTACGAATGGGCTCTTCTTGTCGAATGGAAATCGGATAATGTTTTTTCCCGGGAAGTCAGTGAGAACTTCTTGAAATACTCCACCGAACCTCCTAAAGACGAGACTGTAAAACAACAGTTTCAGAATAATATGAAAACAATGATAAAAGACCGCAAAGAGATGATTCAGCCCGGAGTCTTGGAGCTTGAAAAACTTGCCTGGACTCTTGGCTATAACACTGCTCTTGCGACCTTTCCAGGAATGTGCACCTGGTGTGCAACAAGCGACTATTCAGGTGTAAATTGTGCAATGGATAAAGGATCCTGTCATCACCCGACTCTCCGCAGACCCTGTCTGATGGGACTTGGCATAAGGATGGATAAAACCCTTGGTAAGCTCGGTACTCCACTCAAGAAGTTTCCATTGGATGATACTGCACCTTCGCCCTATACCTTGATATTACTTGACTGATAAGAAGAAGCTTAAAGTATATTTTTCATGAAAGTACATGAGGATACCTTACTCAAGTACTTTCTGTGCCTCTTTTCCCAAATTGTGATTATTTCACCATTTTTTCAATACGTTCATCAATCATAGAGATCTCAGAGTCGATGGGCTATAAGAAGCTCAGATGCGGTACCAATGTCTGCTTTGTCCTAAAATCATTTCGCTTTGAAACTTTTAGTAAGTTCCATATAACAGAATTTTATAAAATTCAAAACTACGGCTATTTTTCGATATCGAGAACCGTATAAAAAAGTGCCTATGTGTTTATTAGTATTTTTTTGCATTTGATAGGGGGTTATCGAAGGAAACAAGCAAATTCCTATAAACTATGGGATGATCGTTGAATAGGAAGGAAAGATTACTCTTTCCCTCCCTTCCAGGAAAGAACCGTGCGACTTTCACCGCAGTTCGCTTGCGCATTTCACTACCCTTTCGGGCGGCTTT
>JAUPKV010000508.1 GCA_030837265.1 Methanobacteriota archaeon | reverse complement strand
TATGTGGCAGCGTGGTAATTCTCTTCCAATTCAATATCCACATCTTATTCCTGTAAGCCATCCTTTGAGTCCTGAAGAGAGAGAAGAACTTAGGTGGTATTTGGAAGATTATTTGAATTATCCTTATGGTTTTGAATTTCGTGCTCAGAAAGTCGAAAATAAAATGATTCAATGGGGAGAATCACTTTTTCAGATGGTTTTCATTAAATCCCAGGAAGATCCCGATCCAAGAGGGATGTATCAGGAGGCTGTTAGAGAAGGACTTGAAAATTGTGAATTATGCATTAGCTCAAACAATCCCTCTTTTCTTAACATCCCTTGGGAATTAATCCGCGATCCTACTCCTGGAAGAGGTTATTTGGCTCCATTGCTTGGTGGGCTTTATCGTCAACGGATTGGTCTTAAAATTGAAGCTCCTTACAGCTCTTGCTCTGATGATCATTTATTTCGAATTCTACTTGTAATTTCAAGACCAGGGGGTGAAGAAGATATTCCTTATGGCACTGTTTCCTGCCCTTTGATCGAAGCTTTGCGTCCTCTTAGATCTCGCATCAAATTAGAAGTTCTCCGTCCACCTACGTTTGAGGCACTTGTCGAAAAACTCAATGAGAAGCCTGGCTACTATAATTTAGTGCATTTTGATGGTCACGGTTCTTTTGAACACGGAGACTACAATAATAACTCAATGAGATATGGAAGTACGGAAAACTGTGGGTGCTTGGTTTTTGAAAAAGAAGATGGATGTCACTTTGTTAATAGCAAAGATTTGGGACAGGCGCTTGCTAGAGCAAAGGTCCCATTGTTTGTGCTAAATGCCTGTCAATCTGCTGTAGAAGGAGAGAATGAAGCTTTTTCTTCAGTTGCTTCTCAACTCATTTCTGTGGGAGCAAAAGGTGTTGTAGCTATGGGTTATTCGGTATATGCTAGTTCTGCCACTCACTTTATTCAAAAAATTTATGAAAATTTGATTAAAGGTAAATCTTTATCGGAAGCCGTTGCTGCTGGTAGACGAGGCTTATATTCTAACTTTCTCAAAGATTCTGTTGTTGGGCAAATTGAGTTTAGAGATTGGATGGTTCCTACACTTTACCAGCAGGAACAAAACTATATTCCTATATCTGTAAGCAGTTATATTGCTCCTCCAGATCTGCAGGAAGAAAATTTAATGCAACAAGTTGGGAAAGCTTGTCCAGAAGGCCGTTTTGGGTTCATAGGCAGAGATAATGATATCCTACGCATTGAGAGAGAATTACGGGATAACAATAGGCCATGGGTTCTACTTTCTGGTATCGGTGGTGTAGGGAAAACTGAACTTGCATATGGTTTTGCCCGCTGGTATGCGGAAACAGGAGGTTGTAGTGGAGGTGTTTTTGAAACTTCCTTTAAGGTAAAAGCTGATTTCGGGCAGATTGCAGGCAGCATTGTTGGGTATGCAACAGATTTTTCAAAATACTCTTCTGAGGAACAGTTTCAGATACTTGTTAGGCATCTTCGGGAAAATCCATGCCTTCTGATATGGGATAATTTTGAATCTGTTTCTGGTTATCCTCAAGGATCAGAACCTGTAGCTACAGTTGATGAATTGACAACAATCTCTGGTTTCCTGAAATCTCTTAGAGGTGGCAAAAGTCGGGTTATTATTACTACTCGTAACGAAAATGAGGACTGGATTGGAATAGCTCCAAATTTTATTCGTGTTTTTGGTCTGAATAATAGAGACAGAGGAGAGCTTGCAAAAGTTATCCTGAAAACCATAGGACGAAAGTCTGAAGATTTCAGGCAAGATCGTAATTATGAGGAGCTCCTAAAACTTTTAAACGGCCATCCCCGTTCCCTTGAAGTAGTTCTTCCTCAACTAAGGAAAAAAGCTCCCATTGAAATTATAAAAACTCTTCAATATGATGTAAATGAGTTGGGGGAAAAGATTGAAGATGCCTCTCTGAGCCTCGCTTTTTCGCAATTATCATCAATGACCAAAAAACATCTTCCTTTTTTGGGTCTTTATGCCTCAATAGTGGCCCCTCAAATTTTAGTGGGTTTTGTTGGAAACAAAGGTATTAAAAAGGCCACTTACAAAAAAGTTATGGGTAAAACTTTAAGTTTTGCAGACTGGAAAACGGTCCTTGAAGAAGCGGCAGTTAATGGGTTTGTTGAATCGAAAGGTGGGGGGGTTTATGAGTTACATCCGACTCTTCCATTTTTCTTCCGAAAACAATTAGTTAACAATATCGGTGATCACGGATTAAGGATCCTAAACACAGAGTTCGTAGATTATTATTCGGGACTTATTTCTGCTATGTTTAAAGATCTCAGAGAAAGTAAGCTGGAAGCAAAAATGGTTCTCGTGATTGAAGAGCCAAATATACTTCGTGCCCTCAGATCCGCTGAAACAAATGAAGACTGGGTATCCGTTTATAATATATCTAAGGGAATTTTGGAATTTTATGAAAGTGTAGGTAGAATCCATGAATCAAACACTCTTAGAATGCATCTTCTCAATCATATTGGTCTGGAACTCTCCCCGAAAGATAGTAGGGAGAAAGCCATTTTATTGATTTGTCTTCTACAGCGTGAGGCATATTACCTTATGTCGATTAATAAACTCGAAGAAGCTGCAGCGATTAACACC
>JAUPKV010000507.1 GCA_030837265.1 Methanobacteriota archaeon | reverse complement strand
TTTCCTGATAACCCCAAGGTGATCGAGTATGTTGACCAGATTGTAAAAAAGATTCAAACTGATGGCAGATGGCAGTCTGAGCGAAAACAAGTAAAGAATTTCGGAGAAAATAAAAATGTGGCAAAGGTTTTTATTGATGAGGTAGAGCATAGTCATGATAGGATCTTAGGGCCTTTGCTGGTCGGACATCATTTTTGGAAGGAGTTGAATTTTTCTGGTATTTTGGCTGAATGTGATTTTAATGAAAGTCAGATAAGAACGGCTGAATTGTCAATTTTACATAGGCTTATTGAACAAGGCAGTGAACTTATCAAAACTGTAGCTGCTGAAGAGATTATTATCAAAAATGCAGAAAGTTTCGGTGAAGATCGCTTTTATCATATTTCAGATAAGTTATTAAAGAACAAGGATGAAATAGAAAGTAAATTATATCAAAGAGAGAAATCTTTGTTTAATCTTGAGGATTGTATTTTTCTTTATGATTTAACCAACACGTATTTTGAAGGTGTTTGTGCCTTGAATCCAAAGGCACAATTTAACAAAAATCAAAAGGAGAAAAGGTGTGATTGCCGTCAGGTAGAGGTTGCTCTTACTCTTGATAGTGAAGGTTTTATCAGGAGGCATGAAGTTTTTGAAGGGAAAATGTCGGATTCAAAGTCATTAGTAAAGGTTTTGGAGAAGTTGAAAACTGATTTTAATGGGAAAAAGATGCCAACCATTATTTTTGATCGGGGGATGGTGACAGAAGAGAATATAAAACTTGTAGAATCAGAACCCTATAACCTTAAATATATTATTGCCACTCGTGGGGAAGAAGAGAAAAAGTTTTTGTCAGATTTTCAAGATGGTGATTTTAAGTCATTGAGTGGTGAAGGGGAGAAAAAGAATAAAGTTGAAATCTTTTTGAAGAAAGAAGGTAATATCAGCTATTTATTGTGTAAAAGTGAGGGTCGTTATGCCAAAGAGAGTGCCATGCGTAACAATAAGGAGAAGAAATTAGAAGAAGAGTTAACCACATTGAAAAAATTGGTCAAAGCAGGCAAGAGGAAGAGCCCGACCGATGTTGAGCGAATGATTGGCAGAAAGAAAGAAAAATATTCACAAGTAGCTAAATATTATGATATTACCTTTGTAGCCCAATATCTTGATTTCTCGCTTCCTGAAGGGGAAGAATTTCCCAGGCATTTGATTAAGACGCTAAGTAAGTTGAAAGATAAGGTAAATAAGTATGAAATAAGTTTTTTAAAAATGACATCCCAGCTTGAGAAGCTGGAAAAAACATATGAGAGTCATTTTTCAAAAATAAAGATCGAAAAAAAAGAACCTGACCTATCTTGGAATACCATCGATGAATTGGAAGCAAAAGCACTTGATGGCAATTATCTTTTAAAAACCAACCGTGAGGATTTGTCAGATGAGAAGATATGGAATATGTATATGATGCTGACTGGAGTCGAAAATGCTTTTAGAAATTTTAAAAGTAATTTAGGTTTACGGCCTAATCGGCATCATGTAGAAACACGAGTTGATGGGCACATATTTATTACTATCCTTGCCTATCATTTACTTCATGCCATAGAATTTACTCTTCGTAAAAAAGGAGATTGTACTTCCTGGCCAAGTATTAAACGAGTACTCAGAACTCATAGTTATTCTACCATTATATTACCAACTGTTGAAGGGCCTGTCATTAATCTGAGAAAGGCTGGGATACCTGAAGGTGTACACCAAAAAATTTATAATAACTTAGGGGTGACTTATTCGAATTTACCTATAGCTAAAACTATGGCCTAATTAAAAACTGCTGAGAAGTGTGTAGTGTCTTACAATATTAACTTATTGTTTAAAAAGATTTTAACTTTTAAATTGCGGAATTTAGGCTAAGCACGGCTTAGTCCAACCAACGCATCCACCGGACGGCTTACAGCCGCCGGTGATCCGCACGTTGTGCAAAAAAAGAAAGAAGAAAAAAGAATGACAATGCGATTCTCAGTAGTAATCCCTGCACGAAATGAAGCCAAGTGTATAGGTGCATGTTTGGATTCAATTCATACCGCATCTCATTCTCATACAGGGCAGATTGAGGTTATCGTAGTGCTCAACCGATGTACAGATTCTACAGGAGGTATCGCGCGAGAATACGGCGCACGCACCGTTGATGATGATAACAGAAATCTTGCAAAGATCAGAAACGCCGGAGCCAGACACGCCACTGGCGACATACTTGTCACTATTGACGCTGACAGCAGAATGGCATCCAATATGTTCGAGGAGATCGACCATGCACTAGGCACTAGGAAATACATCGGCGGTGGGGTACCTATTCGGCCTGAAAGATTATCGTTGGGGATATTTCTGACGGGACTGATCGCTCTCAGTTTAATGCCTGGACTATCTGCAGGGCTGTTCTGGTGTAATCGTACGGATTTTCAAGCTATCGGTGGTTTCAATGAATCGTTATGTGTGGGAGAGGACGTTGATTTCGCAAAACGACTGCGAGCATATGGAAAGAGAAAATACAAACGGTTCGGAACACTCTGGCACACTTATATTGTCACCTCATGTCGGAAGTTCGATACGTTTGGCGACT
>JAUPKV010000050.1 GCA_030837265.1 Methanobacteriota archaeon | reverse complement strand
TGATAGAGATATCAATGCTGCAATCAATATCAAAAAGTTCTCTCTTCAAGATCAAAATCTTATAGTAATCTGACACCTGTGGAACACAGGGGATGAGCTTGGGGACTTGCGAACAGTAGTTTGAGGGATGAACCAAGAAGCTCCTTCCTCAAAACCGAGTCGAAGGCTAAGGTTTTAGGGAGGGGTAGTTCACCAATCTCATTAACCGGTCATCAAGTTTTCTTTCAGGTAGTATTCCGGAACTTCTCAACAACTTTCTTGTTGTAAGCGTTCACGATGTCACTCCGAGTGATAATACCAAGGAGTCTTGTTTTATCCTTCCTGTCCACAACAAGGAGCCTGCCTATTTGCTTTGCAGCAAGACGTCTGAGAGCGGCATCAAGGGTCTCGTCAGGATAAGTAACTTCAACTTCTTTGGTAGCTATGTCCCCTATTTTTTTGCCTACTTCCCCGGGTTTTACCTTGTTCCGGAGGTCTGAGAGTGTTACTATCCCGGAAAGTTTGCCTATTTGATCAACAACAGGAAAACCGATATGACGACTTACTCTCATGAGGGATTCGAGGGTTTCGATACTCTTATTCTCGGATACTATCTGGACATCTGTGACCATTGCATCTTTTACAAGAATAGAGGTCATGATATCGACTTCCCTGCCTTCCCGGATCTTGATACCTCTCCTGCGGAGCCCTTCAGTAAAAATTGATTCAGGGTACAGGGCATTTGACATTACATTACTAAGGACGCAGGCAAACATGAGAGGCAGGATTAAGTTATAATCCCTGGTAAGCTCGAAAAGGATCAGAATAGCAGTAAGAGGAGCTCTTATAGTTCCGGCAAAGACTGCCCCCATGCCAACCAGGGCATAAGCTCCCGGTCCTGCAGTCATTCCCGGGTATAATGCGTCAACTATTGTCCCAAAAGCTCCACCAAGCATTGTTCCTGTAAAGAGAGAAGGTATAATCGTTCCGCCAAAGCCTCCAGAACCCAGGCTAAGAGAGAAAGCTAGGATTTTAAGGAAAAGCAGGATTAGTAAGAGCTTAAAGGTAAACTGGTTATTCAAAGCATCCGTAATCACTCCATACCCCATCCCTAAAACCCGGGGATAGAAAAGACCGATAAAACCTACGATAAGCCCTCCCAGCGCAGGTTTGAAGATGGGATGGATAGGTATCTTTGTAAAAATATCTTTTGTAAAGTAAAGTGAGCGGATCAGTATCGTCGAAACTACCCCCGCGAGGAGTCCAAAGACAAGGTAAAGCCCTAACTCCTTATACGGACTCACAAGCGAGTAGGAAGGAATATGGAGGATTTCGATCCCTATAATCGAATTGGAAACAAGTGTTGCGAAGACTGACGAAATCACTATTGGAATAAAGGTACTTGTCTCAAGTTCCCCATAAATCACTTCTACTACGAAAACCACACCTGCAAGAGGAGCACCGAATACAGCTGCAATTCCTCCGGCAGCTCCACAGCCCAGAAGAACCCGAAGCCGCTTTTCCGGACTCTTCAGGATTTGCCCCACAAGAGCTCCTGTCCCGGCACCACCAAGTATCCCGGGTGCCTCTTTTCCCAGAGCGCCTCCAGAACTAATTGTGATAATTGATGCAAAAACCTCAAGAAATATGTCTGGAAGATTAAGTTTTGCTCCGCGGACGGCTACCGTTTCAATAAGCCCGTCAACCCCGTAGCGCTTTTTTATCATGAAATATGAGATCATGCCGACTATCAATCCTCCCAGAGCGGGCATGAATATCACATAATAAGATGGGAACTCATGTACTGAAAATCCACGCTGCATCCCGAAAAGGGTGCTGAAATACAGGAGAGTCCGGTCATATAAGCCTATTACCAACCCTGTGAGAAGACCAATTAGGATAGCAATTGAGTCAATCTTTGCTAACTCGATATCGAACCTTTGAGTGATATATTTCTTTATACGGGAGTACTCCCATATGTCCTGGAGTTTAGACCTGTACTTTGTATTAACTTCCAATGCTAGTGCCTCGTTAGCCTTTCTATATTTTTTAACCTCACAGGATTAAAATTATTAACTTTTCAGCTTTTCAATGAGTCTTTTCATTGCTTAAAACATATGTATCTTTAACTTGTTTGAAATTTTATTTTATTATCCAAGCATGTATTTAATTAAAGATATGAATATTAAATTTTCTCCGTAGAAGTTAGTTTAGAGATATTAAGTTATATTATCCATTAAAAAACAATCAAAAAGGATTCATGTGTATAAAAGCACAGGGCCTTCACTGCCTGTTTTTTGAATTCAGTGGAAAAACCACTTAAAAAAAAGTAATTGCTGTTCTTACTTTGATAAGCATATACATCCTCAAAAAGAGGTAAAACAAAGAATGTCAGAAGTATTGTAGGTTTTAAAGAAAATAAAAGAATTAGGGGGTACAAAATCAGAAAATATCTTGAATAAAAAGAGATTATTAGGAGCCATTTTTGAAAAATAATTATTATTAAGACCCCTTTTTAACGAAAAGTATATATCAAATGCTTTTGATATTAACATTAATAAAGATAATGTACAGTTTCTTGAAATTAATCTGAAAATAAGGGTTAAATTAACCGATAATGGTTTTTCTTGCGGTATTCAAGAAATTTATTACTTAATTTTTTTAGCTTTCGCTGGAGGTTATGAACGTGAACAATAAGAATAAAGATTTTTTTAATGCATCAGAAGAAGACTTTTCGGATTGGAAGTGGCAATATAGGCATAGAATTAAGACCGTGGAAGAACTTGAAAAACTGATCCCGCTTTCTGAATTTGAAAAAGAAGACATAAAAAGAGCTCTTAAAGTTTTTCCGATGGCTATATCTCCTTATTATGCTTCACTTATCGATCCGGAAAACCAGGAGTGCCCCATCCGGATGCAGGCAGTGCCCAGTTCGGCCGAACTTCAAAAATCATCCTGGGATCTTGCAGATCCTCTCTATGAGGAGAGAGATTCCCCTTCTAAAGATAGCTGTATAACCCACAGATATCCTGACCGGGTGCTTTTCCTTATCTCAAACAGCTGCGCGATGTACTGCAGGCACTGTACCCGCAAGCGCAGGGTTGGCAACAGGGAGTATGACTATTCTGAGAAGGTAATTCAAGAGGGGATCGAGTACATCAGGGAGCACCCTCAAATAAGGGATGTCCTGCTTTCTGGAGGGGATGCTTTGCTTGTTTCCGATGAGAGGCTGGACTGGCTCTTAGGGGAACTATTTGATATTCCTCACGTGGAGATAGTAAGAATAGGTACAAGAGCTCCGGTAACCCTTCCCCAGCGCATAACCCCGGAACTGTGTAATATCCTTGAAAAATATCCTTCGGTCTGGCTCAACACTCACTTTAATCATCCTAAAGAGATTACTCCCGAAGCCAGAAAGGCAATGGACATGCTTGCTCATGCCGGAATTCCTCTCGGCAACCAGTCCGTACTCCTCAGGGGAGTAAACGACTGTCCAGTGATAATCAAAAAACTCTGCCATGAACTCGTGAAGATGAGGACCAGACCCTATTACCTCTACCAGTGCGACCTTTCCCTCGGGCTGGAACATTTCAGAACCTCAGTTGCGAGGGGTATAGAGATTATAGAGATGCTAAGGGGGCATACCTCAGGACTTGCAGTCCCTACTTTCGTAATTGATGCTCCCGGAGGGGGAGGAAAAATCCCTGTCGAGCCCAATTACCGGATCTCATGTTCGGACACAGGAGTCATCCTCAGAAATTATGAGGGAGTAATCTGTATGTATCCCGAGCCTGCAGAGTACTCCAAGGCATGCCCGCAAAATTGTTCAATCTGCGACGAATGCCCCGGACTTAAAGATAAAGTAGGCCTTGCAAAACTTAAACTCTATGATGAAGAAAACAATATTATTGTCCTCGAACCTGAAGGTCTTAAAAGAAAACTGCGTTTCCAAATGGAATAAGCCATAAAATGTTTTCCGAAGTAAAAAAGGATTTAAGAATTAAGGAGGAGTCACTACATGAGAAATGCTCCCTTAACGCTTAAAACTACAGAAGAGCTCACAGGCTACTGGAAAAAAGTGGAAATGAAGATGCCAGGATCAAGGGCTGAAATCATAATCGATTACTACAATAAAAGAATAAAAGTCATGGAATATTCTGGACTTTTCGAGGAAATCTCCGAAGCCCTTGAAGCCTTTGCCAAAGTAGAAGAAATGGGAAAAATAATCGTATACACACCTGAGGAAAAAAAGCATGAGCCCGAAACCTGCGGATATTTAGAAGAAGGGATAATCAGAGGTTACTACTCCGGAAAAAACTGCATTATTTTTTCAAACTACCCTCAAAGCTCCAGAGGAACCTCCTTTCATAAGGAAATGGAAGACCAGATAATTGACGGCTGCCTGAAGGAGCGAAAAAAAACTGGAACGGTCCTGCAAAAGCAAGATGAGATACAACATGGGAAAACTCGGCTTTCAGAAGAATACGTAATTAGGCCCGCAATCCAGGCAGACACACCTGCAATGGCATCCCTTTACAGGCAAAGTTTTAAATTTTATCCCACTCCGCTGCATATGGAGAGCTACTTGCTCAAAACAATGAACTCAAATGTACTTTATTTCCTTGTGGAAAAGAAAGGGATAGTCGTTAGCCTTGCCTCGGCAGAAATGGACTCCGAAAACGGGACTGCTGAAATAACTGACTGCCTGACAATTCCTCATGAAAGAGAAAAAGGGTTAATAAAAGAGCTTATAACAACCCTAGAAAAAGAGCTTGCAGAAAGAGACTTTATAAGTGCCTATACCCTTTGCAGAGCTTCATCTTCTAGTATAAATAAGGCCTTTGTCTCTCTTGGATACGCTTATACAGGCAGGCTTGTGAACAATTGCAGAATAGGAGGAGGATTTGAGGATATGAACATCTGGTGCAAGATAATGGGTGAAGGATAAGCCAGATTCCATACATTCACCGCTCATTAACATAACCTCTTTTCGTATTTTTAGACTTTATTCCACAATTATAGTGACTATGAAAAGAATATCCAAAAACTTATTCTTCCACACTTATCAATGATTTTTTTAAACTATTTCAGTCTGGAGACAAAGCTCATCGCATACAATACTAGATCTTAAGGCACATATTTTGAATTTTACAATTGCCTGATAGATCAATACATACTAAGTTTTTTAATTAATAAGTGTATAATTAATAGGGGAGTTTTATGATTGATCCGATTTTTTTAATGGAAATGGTTGTTGGTTTGCTATTCCTGTCCCTATTGGCACAGACTCTTAGCCGTTATTTTCAAACTCCTTTTATAATTTTTCTATTGATAGAAGGGATTATAGTAGGTCCCGAGGTCCTAAACCTGCTAAACCCTGCAATTTATTTCGATGTGCTCAGTGCCATAGTGGCAATCTGCGTCTCCATTATAGTCTTTGACGGTGGATTTCAGGTCGACTTAAAACAACTGAGGGGGGTTAAAGAAAGTGTTCTTAAGTTGAGTACCATTGGAGTGCTTATAACCTTTATCGGGATAACTTTAATCACAAATTTTCTTATAGATGTCCCTCTCGAGGTTGCTGCTCTCTTCGGAGCCCTGGTTACTGCAACCGGTCCCAGTGTTGTCGGCCCTATAATCAGAAACATCCATGTCTGCCATAAGGTTGGCAAAATTTTGGAACTTGAGAGTGTCTTAAATGACGCTGTAAGCGTAATCTTAACTGCGATGGTTTTCGAATGGATTACTGCGGAACTTTCCGGAATTGGCGCAGTGGTCTTTATTTTGCAAAGGCTAGGGATAGGGTTACTTGTAGGAAGTTTGTGTGGATTTTCTCTTCATTGGTTTTTTACCAGAGGTATATCCGTCGGTAAAGTAACTGCCAGGCTGATGACGCTGATCCTGGTCTTTACCTGTTACGTAATATCGGAACTTATAGGCAACGAGTCAGGAATCCTTGCATTGGCTGTCTTTGGAGTTTGTATGGGAACCTTCGAGTTTCCCTATAAGGAAACAATAAAGGAGTTAAATGATAACCTGGTAACTTTAATGATCTCCTTAATCTTCGTCCTGCTAGCTGCGATGCTCAAGTTCTGGTATATCATGGATATTGGGGTAAAAGGGGTCATGTTGGTTCTGCTTATATCTTTACTAATACGTCCGGTATCGGTCTTTGTCTCTATGTGGAGTTCGAAGATACATACTAATGAAAAACTCTTCATATCATTTGTGGGCCCAAGAGGAGTGGTTCCTGCCTCTATTGCAACTTATTTCGCAATCAAACTGGACGAGATGGGGATCCCGGGAGGACAAACTATTGTAGGTTTAGTCTTCCTGACAGTCATTATTACTGTCTTCCTAACAGGAAGTTTGTCAAAAAAATTAGCTAAAATACTGGAGGTAATTCCTATGGGAATATTGATTATTGGAGGAGGAAAAGTAGGTCGGATTCTTGCTGAACGTTTTCTTAAGAGAGGTGAAAACGTGTCGGTTGTGGAAATTTCTGACGAAGAATGCGACAAATGTATTGAATTAGGGATCAGAACTGTGCAGGGCAGTGCAGTTGATGTCAATGTTCTGAAAAAAGCTGACATTGAAAATGCCAAATATGTGGTTATAACCACAAAAAGAGATGACACGAATCTTCTCTTGTGCCAGATTGTAAAGGCCAGGTTTGGATTTAGAGGGGATCAGTTGGTTGCAAGGGTCAATGATGTGGAAAACCTTCAGGCATTCTGGAACCTCGGAATCCGTGCCATGAATCCTACCATGACAACTGCAGTAATGATGGACAATATGATTGGAAGGAATAGCCTTTTTTCAATGTGTGAAGTCGGGGAAGGAGGCAACATTATGGAAATCAAAGTTACCAATCCGAAGGTTGTGGGAAAGGCCATTAAAGAAATCACTTTTCCGGAAAAAAGCCTTATGGTTATGGTACGGCGGGGAGATGAATCGATTATCGCACATAACAGCTTGAAACTTGAATACAACGACATTGCAACTATTATTGCAGAGAAGAGTTCAGGAAGGCTAATTTCCGATATACTATTTAGATGAATAAGCAGTATAAGGAAGTCACTCAGAATAAATTGTTGGCCAATAGGGCATTCAAG
>JAUPKV010000506.1 GCA_030837265.1 Methanobacteriota archaeon | reverse complement strand
TGGTAATTATTTAAATCCAGACAATAAAGACCGTACGTATTGGGTTGCTGAAGGATACGGGTACGAAGATCCATTGTTTTTATAACAAGTGAAATTGCTCAGTAATCTCCGGTTGTTGCTTCTTCTGAATCTGTTAGCTTTGTGATTCAAAAGAGACAACTGGAGTCTTTTTAATTTTTTATAGTTTTTCTCCAATTTTAACAGAACGACAGAAAAATACTTATAAAAATGTTGATCATAATATATTCCCTATTAAAGTCGGAGTTAAGGCAAAAATAGTAAAGAAAGTAAGATTTGAAGATATCGAGGAAGGAAAAATGGGAAATTAATGTTTCCGATCCGGAAAGAAAAAATAGGAAATGATAGAAAGTATAAACTGGAATCTGTATATCACTCTCAATAAACTATTTCCTATTTCAGTAAACTGTTTCCTTTTTTGTCCTCATATTGTATGCCCTATATTCGTCTCTTTTTTTGTCCTGCAGGTAAACATATTCGTATTCCGGATGATTGAGCTTTCTTCTGTACTCTTCCCTTGCTTCAGCCTGGCATTTGTCACAGGTGTAGATAGGGACGGACACTCCGAAAATTCTGGAATCATGGCTTTTATGGGCATGGGAATCGATGGTAATGTAGCCCTGGCAGTCAGGACACATCCTAATTGTCTCTTCCTGAAATTCCTGAATCATATCCGTATCATAAAATATCTGTTTTTTTCGCCGATAAAAATCCCCATGCTTTGCCACTTCTGCTGCTACAAGCTTATCCCTGTTTTCCCAGTTTTTAATCTGTGTTGCAACTATTTCTTCAAGTGTCTGTTTATCCTTTGCTGACTGGATAAACATTCCGGGCTTAAAGTCAGGTTCTTTAACACATGAGTAGTCAAGACCTGCCATAGCCAGGATTATGCCCATGTTGACATAGGGTAAAGCCGTCTGGATTGCATAACCTCCTTCAAGTACTGCCATATCCGGGGCGAGCTTCTCATTAAGTTTGGCATATCCCTGTGCGGAAAAGCGCATATTTGCCAGGGGATCGGTATAATGGTTGTCCTGTCCGGCAGAGTTCAGGACAAGCTCCGGCTTGAAATCTTCAAGAATTGGCAGCACAAGAGATTCAAGCACATAAAGTATACCCTCATCCGGAGTTGCAGGTGGAAGAGGAATGTTTATCGTCCTGCCGAGGGCTTTTGGGCCTCCTAACTCATTCATAAAACCCGATCCCGGGTAAAGTGTCCTTCCATCCTGGTGAAAAGAGATAAAAAGCACGTCCGGATCATTGTAGAAGATTTCCTGTGTTCCGTCTCCATGGTGAACGTCAGTATCTACGATTGCAATCCTGCGGATCCCATATTTTTTCCTGAGGTATTCGACAAGGATCGCCTCGTTGTTGATATTGCAAAAACCACGGTTTCCATGAGCAACTGTCATTGCATGATGACCGGGAGGGCGGACAAGGGCAAAAGCGTTTTTAACCTCCCCTTTCATAAGAGCGTCTGCAAGAACCAGGCAGCTGCCTGCTGCAATAAGGTGGGGAATTGTAGCCTGGGTCTTTATGTCAGGAACACAGAAATGTACCCGGGCAATGTCCTTGTATTCTGCAAGACGAGGTTTGTATTCCGCAATTTCAGGCAGGTCCATCAGACCTTCTTCAAAGATCTGGTCCCTTGTATAGAGCAGGCGTTCTTCCCTTTCCGGATGAGTTGGAGAGATGGCCCAGTCGAAAGCTGGGAAGAAAATAAGACCTGTTTTTTCGGACTTTGTGCGGTCTGCCGGCGATAACGACCCTTTCTCCGATGTTTGTCCACTTCCTTCGGTCTGTACTCTTACAGTCTGTACTTTTATTTCCTCTCGATTATGAGCAGCTCTATCATTATTGTTAACAGCTCCACCATTCTCTTTTGCAGTCCCACTTCTCAGTGCATCCTTTATCTTCCCAAATCCGAACTTCATTTTTTATCCCTCCTTTTCCACTCAGGAATCAGACCTGCAGGAATCTGCATATCCACATCGAAAAGCCGCCCAACCGTAGACCAGCCGCTGACCACATTAAAAACTTCACTATTAACGATCTCGGCTTCATCCGCATACTCAGAAATTCCAAAACTCTCTGCACGTTTCCGAAGTAATCTTGCAGCAAGGGCTTCAGCCTCTTTTAAACTCGTTTTGCTGAATTTATCAATGCCGATTGCATCAAGGCTGGTAATTTCTCCTTCTTCCGCAATTGAGTAAACTTTTTGTTCGGTATCGATATGCAGATTCAAAGTTAAAGTGGGTCTTGCAACAGCTGCTCCTATAGCATTCCCCACTTCAGAATGTTCAGGAGTAATAGGTGTAGCATTAAGTTTCGCAGCAACCCCCATAATAAGGCCCTTTGCCCCGCCTCCGATTCCTACAACATTTTGAGGCCTTTCTTTCTTCTGCTGGAGAACTTCCCATATCCTGTAAGCAGGCTCCAGTTCCCATTCATGAAACATCTCAGTAACTGCCTCAGCGATTATAAGCGTAATTTTATCGACTATAAGAGATGCGGTTTCAAGTTCTGATTTCCCCAACCTGGAAGCTGTGGCTGCAATAGTTTCCCTGGCACGCTCCAGGTTCCCAACCTCTATAAGCCCGAGCACCCTCAGTGCATCAGTAGGAGTAGTCTCATTTCCCCCCATACAGTAAGCAGGACCAGCTCTTTCGGGACCGACAGAGATTTCTTTTGTACCGCTGCTTGAGTCTCTAATCCTTACAATGCTGTCCCCTCCGACAGCTATCGAACGCACTGCAAAAGCCCGAACATGAGTCAGGAAGCCCCCTAGTTTTACGCCTTTAGAAGCTAAAAGGGGTTTTCCGGAGAGAATTAGTGCCAGATCGGTAGTCGTGCCTCCGATATCCATTACCACTGATGTCTCATTTTCCGGAGTAAGTGCGAGAGCCCCAATTGTACTGGCAGCAGGCCCTGAAAAAATAGTTTCTACTGGAAACTCCATTGACTTCTCAATAGGCAGAGTTCCTCCGTCGGCTTTCAAAATATATACGGGAGCCCTGATATTTCTCTCTTCAAGAGCGTTTTTTACTTTCTCAAAAAACTCCTTGTACTTATCCCGAGAAGCAGAAGCAAGCATAGTAGTTGCAATCCTTCGTGGGAAATTCAATTTTCCCGAAACCTTGTGCCCAAGTTCCAATTTACACTCCGGATAAACTTCCTTGAATATTTCCTCAATAAAGAGTTCATGAGAAGGATTTCTCTGCCCGAATTTGCTAACAATAACAGCCCTTTTAAATCCCATTTCCCGGACCCTGCCCACCGTATCTCGAATTTCAGCCGTGTCCGGGAGCTGGATTTCCCTACCCCTGTAATCCATAGCTCCCTTAAGATAAAAGCTGTCAGGAAAAGGATAGCTTTCAGGATTAATACCCGGGCCCGGAATAAGTAGTAATGCCACTCTATCCGTCTTGCCTTCAGCGATGAGATTTGTAATTACCGTTGTACTGAAAACAACCCTTTCCAGCTGTTCGTAAGGGATATCTCTGCTGACCGCATCAAGGGCTTCAAGCAGTGAGTTTAAAAGATTCCCGGGATCAGTGGTTACCTTGGCAGTAACGTATACTTCTCCATTTCGGATCAGCACCGCATCAGTAGTGGTGCCTCCGACATCAATTCCTATTAGCATTCAAAATTCGCCTATCCTCACTATTTATATATACTAACGTATCTTTTCAAGATAAAAGATGATAGAATTATAAATTTATACTACATTCTGATATAATAATACATGAATTCTTGCTTTTGAGGATGTAGTCTCAATGTATAATAATCTCACAGAGGAAGGATTGCGTGCGCAAGCTATGCAATTGCAAGAGGAAATAGAGGAGCTTGAGACTGAAAATGCACGGATTGCCGTGCAAATTCACAATAAACGTGTAATGCTTAATAGAATAACAGAATTGCTGGAAATTAAAGGTTCCGCAATTCCACGATAATGAAAATGCTCAGGTAGCTTTCAAAGCCAAAAAATATACCCTTTCAAAGTAATTAATAAGCTATGCAGATTAAAGGAATAGCCCGAGATACTCTCAATTTCATTCTTGAAGCCAGCAAGTCCATGGCACCTGAAGAATTTGCAGGACTTCTTCAGGAGAAAGATGGAATCATAACTGAAGTGCTAATACTGCCCGGGACCGAATCGAGTGATACCAGTGCAGTATTGAGACTCTACATGATGCCTAATATCAAAGCAGCCGGCTCTGTCCACAGCCATCCGGGTACAAGCCGGAAACCTTCGCAAGCTGACCTTAACCTTTTTTCGAAGACGGGAAATTGTCATATAATAGTCGGAAAACCCTATGACAAACAAAGCTGGACTTGCTATGATAGAGGGGGAAATGTAAAGGAACTCCCAGTACTTGATGTAGAATTTGGTGACGATAGTGAGGTATGAATATTTACGAAAGTAGTAAGGAATAAAAAATAATGTTTTATTCTTTATTCTTTCGAATTTTCTGATGTAGAAAACGATAAGTTAATTCTAGAAAGAGAGTTAATTGCATAAGATTAAACTATTAAATAAAGCTTTGATCAATATTATATAAGTATAATATCCGAATAACAGTATACATTAAAAATATTATATATGTTGAATACGTAGTAGAAAATGCGTTCTCATCTCTAAGACCACATAGCAAAGACCTATTCCACAAAACTACATTCAGCGCCTACTCCGAAAAATCTACTCTATAACGAAGAGATGAAATAAGAGCTTGCAACCCGTGAGTCCAGTACCAGTCTCTTCAAAGAAAATCGTGCCGTTCGGAACTTCCAGAATTTTTTCCAGGTGGGAACGCAATCTTTTTCTGGAATTCAGGTCGCAAAAATATCAAATAAATAAAGTAATTTGTACTATTTTTACTAATTTATAATGATTTTTACGAGTTTATACTGAAATCTTTATACAGATATCGTTTCCAATTTTTTCCGTTTAAAAATAGCAGTTACCAGTCCTTCCTCGTCGAGATCATTCTTAATCAATACCAACTCCCAACCTTCATTTCCTATTCTTTGAAGGTCTCCCATTTGCTGCGGCATGTTTACACCATCGATCCTGCGAGAATCATACTCCCATAAATGAATCATTTAAACCCCCCTGCTTATGATAAATAGAAATTTTGTAATGTTTTATATTGCAACGAAACTATAAATAACCAGAACAAAAAGAAAAATGCAATCAGGTTTCTTTCTTTGATGCCAGTCTATTATATTCTACCATTTATAGTATGTCACTTATATTCTACCCACTTATATTCTACCCACTTATATTCGACTCACGTTTACTCACAGTTTTCTGGACAAGAATGATTTTTTCCTCTCTACTCGTTCCAGGATTTCTTTTCCAGGTTTGGGATGCTCTTTTTTCACGGTTCTCGGAGCAGAAATAGCTTCTTCTTCCTTAAGCTCAATGTAGTATGAAAATTTCTCAAAAGTTTGAATGGAAGTCTCGAGAAGTTTTTTCTGGGCTGACAGATCATCCGGTGGCAGATCTCCTGCATATATTAGAAGCCCTGCAAGCTGATTTATTATCTCGTGAAATTGCTGGCTATCCCCAAATACCCTTATCTCATGAGATAATCTTGAAAAGTACCTTTCACTTTCAATTTTAGCTATGCCATGTATTTCACTGAAAAGGATGGATAAGAGAGCTTCATAGAAGGGCTGATAGAGATCAGGCATATTAGTGTCAGTGGGAACTTCATTTGCGGCTTTAAAAAATTTAATAGCTTCTCTTATCCCGAAAATATAAGTTATTTCATTTTCTGCCCTTAATGACCTCCAGAGAGAAGCTCTCCCAAGGGAGCGAAATGCGTATTTCCTTACAGGGTTATTGGGGTTGGATGTGACTTTCTGCATATCTCTCCAGGCTTCGGTCTTATCCGGTGCAAGAAAGAATATCCTTCCCAACGCTCGCGTCGCAGCTCGTTTCACAAGATTATCGCTGTGATCGGAAAGTCTAACCAGATCATTCCAGGCTTTGTCTTTGTCCGGAACCTCTGCATATCCGGATACAAGAGCCAGGATAGCTTCCTGCCGGACTTTTCTATCCTCAGCGGAGGCAAGCCTTACAAGCTCGTCCCAGGCTCTTTGTTTTTCATCGGAATACTTAAAAGCGATCGGAAAGAGCACTGCAGATTTTTCCCGAATCTGTGCATCCTGGCTTTCAATTAGTTTAACGAGATCAAAAAAAACTCCCGGCACTTCCTTAACATCCGGAAAGCTGCGGGCAATCAAATCCGCAGCATTTCTTCTGACTCCTGTATCCTTATCTCCTGCCATCTTAAGGACTTCATCCCATTTATCCTTCCTTTCACCCGGTTTTTCTGAACGAACAGCCTCTTCTGGCAAATTAACGGCCTTTTCAGAGGATGGATCATGAAATCCGGCAGGTTTATCTTTCCCCGGTTCTCCCGGTTCTCCCGGTTCTCTGCCAGCCCTCATTTCTTTATCTTCATTCATCTCTTCCCGCTTCCTCTCACTTCTTTTATATTCATCATAAAACTGCGGATAATCAGCAGTAAGCTTTGTTACTAGCTCCCCGAGTGTAAAACTATTTCTTTTTTCAGCCAGGGTCACGAGGTCCGAATATGCCTGATTTTTGTCGTATACGTACGGGAAAACCTTAATGAGGGTATCAACAGCTGTTTCCCGGACAAACTCATCTTTGTCTCCTGTGAATTCGACAAGCCCTTTCCAGATCGAGTCTTTGTCAGATAAATAAGGAAGCACAAGCTTGAGAGCGTTAGCTGCTGTGACCCTGACATATTTGTCCTTAGCTCCTGTAAGCCTGAGGAAATCCACCCAAACGTTTTTCTTGTCAGGCATATCGGGAAATACTGAGACCAGGGTGTCTGTAGCTTTCCTTCTTATATATCCACTTTCGTCTTCCGTAAGCCTGATTAGATCTTTCCAGGTTCGGTCCTTATCTGCAATATGAGAAATAACTGAAGGAAGGGCCAGTATAACTTCCTTTTGAATTTCCTGGCTTTCGGACACTGCAAGTTCAAATAATTCATCCAGGGCCTCATCCCTCATTTCATCCGGCATTCTCGAAAAAAACATGCTAAGAGCCCTTGCAGCCTGCTCCCGGACTTGCATATCGCCGGATTCCGTAGCCAGCTCCAGTAAATTATCCCATAATTCTTCTTTTCCTTTGTATGAAAGCTCAGGAAAAACCATACCGAAAAAAGAAGCTGCTTTCTCTTTCACATATTGATTATTCGAATCTATCATCTCAAGTAAGTCTTCCCATACCTGCTGCTTATCCGGAACTCCAGGAATTAAATAAGGAAAAGCCCGGACAATTCCACTGCTGACATCTTCCAGGCTCGATTCGGAATTCATCAACTCTACGAGGTCTTTCCACGCCCGGTTTCTATCCGGCATAAAATTAAATGCACCGACCAGAGCGTTTACAGCAGCCCCGATGACCTTTTCTTCGGGATAAGCCGTAAGGTTTAGCAATCTATCCCATACCTGTTCCTTTTCCTGAATCTCAGGAAAGACCATAGCAATTGAATTAATAGCTTCTTCCCGGACCTCACTATTCTTATCAGAGCAAAGCCTTAGCAGGTCTAGAAGAGCCTGTTTCCTGTCGGCAAATAAATTAAAAGAAGCTCCTAGCCTCTTTGCAGCCTCTTTTCGCTTTTCCGAAGTCTCTCTGAAAGTATTATCATGTATCTCTGATTGCTCACTCAAGAACTTCCTCCAGCTGCTGTTTAATCCTCTAACCCTATATTCACATTTAGCAGACTTCCTCTTATATGTATTGATTCATAATTTTAGCTGGAAGTCAATAGCCTATGAATTTAATTCTACCTTGCATCCATGCTCCAGTAAATTTAGAATCTATCCGAAAAGTGTTATAACTTCGAAGCAGAGCATTAAAACTTCTCTCAACGCCCGAATGCTCGCTTTGTGAGCAGATATCGGGCGGCTACTGACAAAAAAATGAAGCGGCAGAAGAGTAGAAGCAGTCCATTCGATTTGCCGGAAAATACAGGAAGGTTATAGTAAATTATAAAAGCATAATATTTTGTCTCGAACTCTGCAGCGACACTCTTCGTGATGACTTTAATACGAAGGAGATGTCAAATTATAACAAGAGCGATATGATGAAAATAAAGTCTGAATCCGTTGGAAAGCAATCATTAAGTCTAATTCTGATGGCCGGACACGCTGGAATCTTTCGAATAATCGATGGGGGTAAGAAAATTGCAAAAAAAACAAATCAGAAAGAATATGAGATATATTCCAACCCAGGCGGACTTCGCGAAATTATACCTGTAACAGAAAGAACCAGCCGAGATAATCAAGAAGTAAGCGACATGGGTGAGAATGTCATTGTAATGGAAAAAATGTTTTATGGAATTCAAGAGGAGTCACTTCTTGCTTTCGATATAAAAATAGGGAAAAGTACGACTTCCGCATTTCAACTGGTAGAATCCAAGGAAGAATGTTATATTGGTGCCTTTTTTAGAGAATTGAAGATGAAGCTGTATGATCGTTATACTAAATCATCTACTCGAGGATGGCGCGCTATTCCAACAGATGATAGAAATAGGGCGATAACTGGTAGAAATTCTGAAACATTCTTGCAGGAACAACTTGATCGAATAAGTGTAAACAAAAGTGATGTGTTAAAGCGCATTATAGCTCAAATAAATCTGATAAAAGATACATTAGATAAAAATCAAAAAACATTTATTGCATCCAGTATTATGATTGTATTCGATCTTCAACATCCTGAGAATGTACGTGTAAAGTTAATTGATTTAGCGCATCCCATTGATGCTGATAACAAACTATTTCAAACGTACAAAGGAAATATTGATGACGGAATAACTTCATTAATCACTTTTTTAGAGCAACTCCGATAGAGTAAGACATTATATACAATTAAGAATAAGGTTTCGAAAGAGCAAAATTTCAAAAACGACAGCAAAGTAATTTAAAAAGAGAACAAAAAATGACAGATAACGATTTTTTATTTATGAGGCGTGCTATTGACCTATCCCTTAAAAATGTAAAAAAAGGTGGAGGTCCTTTCGGTGCAGTCGTTACCAGAAACGGAGAAATCCTTGCAGAAAGCTGCAACCTCGTCACTGAGACTAACGACCCTACGGCTCATGCAGAGATCAATGTAATTAGAGTAGCAGCCCAAAAACTCAAGACTTTCGATCTCAGTGGCTGTGTAATTTATTCTTCCTGCGAACCCTGTCCGATGTGCCTTGGAGCTATCTACTGGGCGAGAATAGACAAAGTTGTTTTTGCCAACACCACGTCAGATGCCCAAAGTATCGGCTTTAACGACGCTCTGATCTACGAAGAAATCTCACGTCCTCCAGAGGAGAGAAAAATTGAATTCAGGCAACTTCTCAGGGAAGAAGCCTTAATGGCCTTTAAAGCTTGGGAGGAATCTGAGAATAAGATAGAATATTGAAAACACAAATGAGGTAGGAGTTCGGAATCTCCAAATATATTGAGACAAATAATTTTTATAATAAATTAATTTTTAAAGATAAAGTATGTGTTTTCAATAATTTATTTATATAGAGTTAAGTTTCGAGTTAGTCAACTTAGAGCTTATCCGAAAAGTCAAAGTTGACACGTAACAAAGGTTTCATTAGATCTGATGATAGGTCCTCAAAAAGCAAATCCAGATTAGATCGGTCGGATCTCGATCATTCCACCACTGTCCTGTGCCTTGATAATATCTGATGCAAGGTCAGAACTGAATCTGAGTTTAATTTCCCCATGTCGGCTTACGGTTGCACTAAAGAGATATTCGTCTTCAATGAAAATCTCCACGTCTTTTCCAGCAAGCTCCGGTGCCTCAAGTATCAGGTGTTTCTTATTAATTTCGATGAGAGGACGAACAGAAGAGAGCACTGGTTCCCCCTCAATGGCTGAGACCCTGGCTTTCTGCCTGGCGGCTTTACTATCCGCTTCTGGTCGCCTGCCTTTTACACCTTTTGGAGCTCCAGCTTCCATTTCCCTCACATCGATGTGAAGCCCGAGGGTGTTTTCAATTCGGTCAATGACACTGCCACCTTTGCCGATGACTTTTCTCATTTCATCGCCGTGGACTTTTACGAGAGCACTGCTGTCTGAGGTTACCTCTACTTCAACAGGTCCGGAAGCGTACCTGCCTATAACATTCCGGATTTCTTCTTCGGCAAGCCTCCAGGCAGGTCTCCTGCTTTCCTGTGTAGAACCAATCGGCATGACCACAACCTGCTCACCATAAGTATAGATCTCGTATTCCAGTTTCCCGGTTTCGAAATCTGCAATTAGAATTACGGGCCTTGCAAGGTCCTGTTCGATCATTCCATGAGGAACTTTTACAGTGAATTCGAGCACCAATACCTTGGAAACTTCCCCTTTGTCAATAAAAATGACAGTATCCACTACCTGAGGGATCACGCCCAGTTCAACCCTTCCGATAAGGCGTTGAATAGCATCTACTCCCCGTGTGGCATGCACTACTCCGATCATTCCTACTCCGGCAAGGCGCATGTCTGCAAAAATAAGGAAATCCCCGGTCTTTCGGACTTCATCATATATTGTGTAATCAGGCCTGACCAGGAGCAAAAGATCTGCTGTATTCTCCATCTTGCCATTCAGGGGGGCATACTGGGTAATTTCGGGAGGAACCTGCAGGTCCCTTGGGGATTCCATGGTTTTTACAACCTGCCCGTTGTCGTTAAGATAACGAGCAACTCCGGCAGCAAAAGTGGATTTTCCGGCACCAGGCGGCCCGGCGATTAGAACTCCTCGTTGGCTTACAATACGCTCTTTCAATTTGTCACTGAGTCGGTAATGGTCAAGATCCACAACTACCGTAGGCCTGACAGCAGTTATTTCCATATCATCCGAGAAAGGCGGGTGAGCTATTGCAATTCGCATATTCCGAATTTGAAGGACACTGGCCCCACTTGAGGACATTTCAATGAAAGATTCAGGATCCAGCCTTGCCCTTTCAATTAGTTCTCTGGAAATACTGGAAAGCTCCTGAAATGTAATAGGTTCATCACGAATTCTTACGTAACGCACATATCCGATGGGCCCTTTCTTAGCCATCGGAGATACACCATTTTTAAGGTGTACGGACATCGTATCATCAGTGAAAAAATGTTCTATTTTGAGAGGAGGAAGCTTTGACGGCTCCATGATTTTAGGGAATATAAATTCGACATTAATCCCCTTTGCTTCGGCTATGAGAGACAGTAACCTGTCTTCGCTCACAAGCAGCCCACCTACTTCACTGGCCGTGTTTCGGATGATGTCATCAATCCTGCCTTCACCAGCCATCTTGATCTCCTCAAGAGTAGGCTTAACTCCACAGAACTTGAGAGTAATCTCTCCCCGATTTGCAAGCTTACGAAGCTCCAGAAGCTCTTCGACTCCTTTGAAGCCTATTTCCTTACCTTTGTTTGCCTGGGCTTCAAGTTCAGCTACTACAGCTTCAGGAATTACGATTTCAGTCCCCTTGAATTCCCCACTTTTTATCCTGGCTGAAAGCCTCCCGTCAATAACGGTACTTGTGTCAGGAATAATCCTCATATTCTGTTTCTCATCTGGCATATAAAGAAATATAGAACCAGATAATATATAACATAACCCAGAGGTTCCACGTTGGTTTAAAAGCTTTTTAAAATTAAAAGCAAGGAATAACAGTAGTTTTTTGAAGTATATTGAAAAATCAGTTATATAAAAATTAAAGTCAAATAAGTTAGCTTACAACCTGCATAGATAGTAAGCATATCAAAAGAAAAGACATTTTTGATAGTTATTTTTTGGAGATTCATTTGAAAATAAAATTCGCAATGTAGCAAGTATCTAAATCGATTCATATATCACGAAATGTCAACGAGTGAAAGGGAAGGAATCTATTATTTTCGAAAAAATTAAGTGCCTGTGGATTTCATTTTTTCTAAAATGTTAAAATATATTCACAAATTAAAATAGATTTACATTCATTATTAATATATTTACATTCATTATTAATATATTTGCATTCATTATAAATATATTTATAAATTATTAATATGCAACAAGGATAAAAGCAGTAGAAACACATTGATACTTTAGAAGCATTATTAAGTAAACAC
>JAUPKV010000505.1 GCA_030837265.1 Methanobacteriota archaeon | reverse complement strand
TCTGCAGATCGCCTTTGTAAATTACAAGAAGCTTCGATATACTCTGCAACGTTGTGTAAGATAAAAATATTGATGAATGAATAGATGCAACAGAATCCATGTACAACAGAACCGTAAATTGAGAGTGGTAAGTTGAATGAGGCAATACGTGTCGAGAATATTTCGAAAAAATATGGTGATCTTGAAGCTGTAAGAAATGTATCTTTTAGCGTAAAAAACGGGACCATATTTGGACTTCTAGGCCTGAACGGGGCCGGGAAATCAACTACAATCAGTATGCTCACCTGTCAATCCCATCCTAGTTCTGGCACTGCATACGTTGGAGGGTTCAATATCTTGACCGATTCGGCAGAAATAAAAAGGAGAATTGGTGTCGTCTTTGAGTCACAGAATCTTTACGAAGAAATGTCAGTGCATGAAAACCTCGACTTTTTTCGCCGTCTGTACGGCTCTCCAAAAGAAAGAGTAAATGAAGTATTATATGCCGTAGGCATGAAAACGAATCCGAAATCTAAAGTGAAGACTCTTTCAAAAGGTATGAAACAGAAGGTTATGATTGCCAGAGCCTTAATTAATGATCCGGATATTCTATTTTTGGATGAACCATCCAGTGGATTAGACCCACATTCGGCAAGGGAAATAAGGCAAATGGTTATGGGCCTTAAAGAGAAGGGAAAAACTATTCTCATAACAACACATAATATGGAGGAAGCAGACTTTTTATGCGAACATCTGGCTATATTACATAAAGGTAAGATTATAGCCCTGGATACTCCGAAAAATTTGAAGAAAAAATATGGAGAAGAAATTGTCAGAATCGAGACCGTGTCGGGAGAGATTTTTGAGTCCAGATTGAATACAAAAAATAGTAGCGACATTTTTAGAAATCTCTCTGATAATAATCAAATATCTCTCATACATTCAAAAGAAGCTACAATTGAGGACGTTTTCATAAAATTAACCGGAGAGAGATTAACTGATGAATCTTAACGTTATATTGGCTATTTGCAGGAAAGACCTACTATCTTCGGTCAAAAATAAAAATATACTCCTCGTTATCCTAACGCCAGTTCTGCTCTCAATGTTCTCTACCTCAACAGTCATGTTGGCTGATAACCCTGTAGTATCAGTAGCACTTTATGATGACGGATCCAATAAGGATTTTATCGAATATCTCAAATCAGAAGATCACTATAACATAATCGTTACGGATTCTGATGATGAGTCAAAAGAACTTTTTTACAAAGGAGAAGTTGAGGCCTTTATGGTCATTCCGAAAGAGTTCAGTTCTGACCTGGAAAAAGACCTCAGGCCATCATTGAATATCACAGTAAATCCCTATAATACAAAATCATTAGTTTTTTTGCAGACCTACAAAGATGTTATCATGAAATTTGCAAAACAAGAATATCCTGTCAGAATATCTTTGGAAACGACCCCTACAGGCATTCAATCTCGGTTTAATATTCCAATATGGATCATGTTCGCAGTTGTATTCGTGGGGATCTCTGTATTGCCCAGTATCCTAACCACAGAAAAAGAGAAAAAAACCATGGATGCAATACTTGTGTCGCCAGCGTCGGAAAAGGATATTATTATCGGCAAGTCCCTTTTTGGCTTATCGCTAACAATATTAATATCCCTTATTATACTCTATGTAAACCAAGGGTTAACAGGCAATATCCTGTTAATGATGATCTTTATTATTCTTGGTTCAGCAGCATTTACAGGCATCGGACTACTTATTGCCAGCTATCAGGACAGTTATTCTTCTGCATCTCTTGTTTCCACTATTTCAATGATACCTTTTATCCTATTGGCTTTATTGGCTGATCTCTCAAAGGAAATAGGATATATTTCCTATCTCGTCCCAAGCACTTACATCCTAAAAGGTGTCAAAGACGCTATGCTGGGCAGTAATGGGATTCGTGAGCTGTACCCTGAAGTCCTGGCTCTTTTTATTTTTAATATTCTTATATATGTGTTGACGGTGGAGGTTCTTAAAAGGAAAAAACATATATAATACCGCTCAACTTTGTGAAAAACAATAGTGGATATGACTGCAATATTTCGCAGAAAGAACATGAAATCTCTCAAATAACAGGCACAAATAAACAAAAGTACTTGAAACCGAATAGAGCTTTTCGGAATAATTCTTCATGATAGTGAAAGAAATGTAGAAAAACGGATTAATTATTTTTATAACATTTGTAGTATTCTCTTTCAATATTGAGAACTTTGTTTCCGGTTTCATAGCTTATTTCTTCATCGAATTCTTTTATTGCAAAAGCCATCAAAAAAGTGGGAGGCACAATATCAATGTTCGAGGAAGAAGAAACGAGATGGGCGAATAAATGAGATTTCGTAGATAATGTTTTGTTGAATATAAGCCAATAGGCCCAGGATAATGTGAAGAAATAGTATACTGTTTTTCGTTTATAACTTAGAATAAGGACCTCAGAGCTCATTATTGGGATTTATAAATCGTTGGATTAGACCTGGATTCCCATATTTTAAGCGCATATACATAGCTCCACAAATTCAGAATGTCAGTTGATCATTGTTTTGAGATTATAATCTCTGTTTCATGTGCTTAAGGATAAGCACATAATTCGGCATCAATAGAAGTTTATGTGCCTGAAAAAGCGGAATCCAGGATTAAATAAATTTATGAGAATGGATTCAAAGCAGAGATCGAAAAGGATTAAATTTTCAAGAGTTTCACGCTGGTATAAAAAGTTTACTATTTTGCTTTTCTATATTGCATTGATGATGAAAAAGATCTATGACAAAATTAACGCAAAGTAATGATAGCTTCATTACCTGATCTAAACCACTCGAAAAATCTCAATCCTCTACAAGCGTTATTGCATCAGTTGGACAGACCTGTATGCAGTCCTCACATTCTATGCAGTCTTTAGGGCGTGCTACTACTGCCCTCTTTCCTTCTGTAATCTCCTCTGCATCAAACACGTCAACAGGGCAGATATCATAGCACTCAAGTGAACCTACACATTTTTTGTAATCAATTCTAGGATGCACTTTTTCACCACTTTCCAATATTCGGATTCTGTCAACAAAGTTTAGGCTTCGACAAGTTCAATTGCATCTTCTGGACAGGCTTCGACACATGCCATACATTCTATGCAGTTTTCAGGACGTGCAACGACTGCCTTTTTTACCCTGTCAATTTCTTCAATATCGAAAACCTCTGCAGGACATACTTCATAGCAGGCAAGAGCCCCGCTACACTTGTGGTAATCAATTACCGGGTACATTTTCCCCATCTCCAGAACTTATGAATTGAGTACCTTAAATTCGGCGGCAAATTATGATATTTTTCTTCAGCTTATTGAATTTTAACGTCCACGGTTTCCGTGGATTCCCTGTAAGGCACTATCACATATAATTTCCCGTCGCAGTATTTAGCCGTAGCTTTCTCGGGTATGACCCCACAGCAAAATGAATAGGTGCCTGTGTATTCTACCCCGTTTTCTTCCTTTTTTGCTCTTATGAAAAAGCCTTCCTCAACCATCTTTAATTCGATATTTTCTTTCTTTACTCCCGGCAGATTAATTTCCATTTCTAGATTGTTCTGATCATCCGAACATGAAATAACATCAGGTGACATTTTCACCATTGCCAACTTACCACCCCTTGTATTACAGAATAAGTCCGAATAGTAATAGCTGGATCGATTTATATATTTTATTGAATAAATATGGCTTCCAGTTTATTTCCATCTCAATGAGTTTTTACATCCAGATAACAGCACAAAGAAGTTCACTTACATCATCTGTTATTGACAATAATATCTTTGTCTACTATCTTGGAAATTTTAAGGGCATAAAATAGGTCAGTGTTCTCAGTCTTTTTACTCCGTCTTTTTTACGCCCAGAGGCTTCGGTTATTATCGATAAAAGCATGCTGGGTTTCTATCTTAGAACGGGTGTAAATCAGGGCTGCAGGATGATAGAGTTTCAGGACCGTTCTCCCTTGAATTTCCTCAGGCACTCCCCATTCCAATTTTTTCCCGGGACAATAGGAGCGTTCAGCGGTATTCCCAAGCAAAATGATTATTTTCGGGTCGAGCAGGATTATCTGGGCAAGGAGAAATGGTTTGCAGCACTCGATTTCATTGATTTTAGGCTGCCTGTTTTCCGGGGGATGGCATTTGACCGTATTGGTGACCATCCAGTCCTCATTAGAAAGTCTCATATATTCGATCATTTTGTCGAGCTGTTTTCCTGCCCTGCCGTAAAATGGGATTCCGGATTTGTTTTCGCTTTCTCCCGGGGCTTCTCCTATAAAAAAAACCTTAGGATGACACGATCCCTTTCCAACTACATGTTTAATTGCACTTTTATGGAGAGGGCAGCGCGTACACACTATTGCCTCCCGTACAACAGTATCATACCCAGCTTCCACCATTTTTCTAACTCTTTGGTCAAAATCCCTGCGCTTTTCTATTTCATGTGTCATTATTCTACCTTGTCCAAAATTTATATATGATAGCAAAACCTTTTTAGAGTTAAATTATTGAACGTCTTTTATTTCATATGGCTTTTCATATAAAAAATCACAATTATCTCATGAAGCTGAAATGAGACAAACTTATTTATGGAAAAAATCCCATGACAAGGTAATCATTATTGAATGATAAAAAAGTCATTCGAAAAGTATCTTTCGAATTTATTCTTTGACCTATATAAAAGTATGTTCAAAAAGGTGTGCTGAGGGTAAATGACTTCCAGAGACTTTCTAACTATCGATGATTTTGACACAGCCGGAAAGACAATTCTTGTAAGGGTTGACCTGAACTCTCCTATGGATCCTCAAGGCAACATTCTGGATGATCTGCGAATCCGGAGTCATATTGCCACCCTGAAGGACCTTGAGGACTCAAAAGTCGTTTTGCTTGCGCACCAGAGCAGGCCCGGGAAGAAAGACTTCACAACAATGAAGCCTCATGCCAAACTGATGTCAAAACACCTTGGCAAGCAGGTCCTATATGTGGATGATATTTTCGGAACCTATGCAAAAACCCAAATCTCGTCAATGGAAAACGGTGATGTAATCCTGCTTGAAAACGTACGGTTCTACTCCGAAGAAAGCCTTGAGAGGCCACCGCTGGAACAATCAAAGACATTTCCGGTTAAGAAGCTCTCACCTTTCATAGATATTTTCCTCAACGATGCATTTGCCGTGTCTCACAGGTCCCAACTTTCCGTGGTCGGGTTTACTCCGGTTATTCCTTCCGGGGCAGGAAGAGTAATGGAAAAGGAACTCATATCTCTGGATAGAGGGGTGAAAGGAGCAGCAAGACCATGTATTTTTGTACTCGGAGGGGCTAAAGTGGACGATTCCCTCAGAGTTGCCGAAAATGTGCTTAAAAATGGAGGGGCTGACCGTGTGCTCTTTACCGGAGTGGTAGCAAACGTAGCTCTTGCTGCATCGGGAGTAAATATCGGAAAAGTCAATCTGGACTTTATTAAATCCCAGGGCTATGAAGACCAGATAGAAAAGGCGAGAGAGATGCTTATGAAATTTGAAGCTAATATTGGTCTCCCCAGGGACGTGGCCTTAAATGATAATAAGAAACGAGTTGAAATGCACGTTTCGGAACTTAATTCCGATTCTCTCCCTATAAACGATATAGGACTTGAAACTATTGTGAATTTCTCCAAAGAGATTGAAAATGCAAAAACTGTTATCCTGAATGGCCCTGCAGGAGTTTTTGAGATTGCCGAATTTGCCCTCGGAACCACTGAAATTATTAAGGCTGCGACTAAATCCGAATTTTCAATTGCCGGAGGGGGGCATATAACGGTAGAAGTTGAGCGTCTTGGGCTCTCACACCGCTTTTCCCACGTCAGCACAGGCGGGGGGGCGATGATTGATTATCTTTCAGGAATGAAACTTCCGGGTATTGAGGCATTGAAATCCGCAGCTAAAATATATTTAGAATCAAAAAAGATATAAGGAGTTAATTCTCCTTTTTTTAGTTAGTAATTATACAAAAAACTGGAAAGTATCTGGCTCTCCAGTAATCTTCTCTTTTAATATACCTTAATAACAATTCATTTATATATTATTGTTAACCGGTTTTGTCACAACAAAAACTGACATTAAAACTAAATTACTAAATTATGGGGTTGGTGAAAAGTGCTTACTGAAATCGACGGAAGGAATGCAGTCAAACTTGCAAGGAAGACAATTGAATCGTTTCTCACTCAAAGAAAACTCCCAAAGCCTGAAGAACTGGATTTTGAGCTTTCGCCGGTATTCGGGGAGATGCGAGGGGTTTTTGTAACACTTACGGAAAATGGTCTCCTCAGGGGTTGCATAGGACATCCTTATCCTGATTCGGCACTAAGGGACGCTATTGTGGATTCGGCAATCTCTGCAGCAACTCATGACCCTCGTTTTCCTCCCGTAGGGAAGGAAGAGCTTGAGGACATTGTTGTTGAGATAACGGTTCTCACCCCTCCGGAAAGGATCAATGCCCCACCAAAAGAAATCCCAAAACATATAGAAATCGGGAGACATGGTCTCATTGTAAAACAGGGATACTACCAGGGGTTGCTACTACCTCAGGTTGCTCCTGAAAACAACATGGATTGTATTGACTTTCTTGGACATACCTGCATGAAAGCCGGTCTTTCTCCGGATGCCTGGCTCAGAGGCGCAGAAGTACACCGCTTTGAAGGACAGATTTTTAAGGAGAAAGAACCCCGGGGAGAAGTTTTTGAAGAAAAATTCAGTTAAAATGAAGATTTTAATGTTTGTTTCCATGAAACATTAAATAATTCATTAAATAATTCCATTTTTATTGGTGTTTAATTCATCAAACTTTTTAACGACTCTGGCCGGGTACCCCGAAGCCAAGCTATTTGGAGGAATATTTCGAGTAACTACTGATCCTGTTTCTATTATAGAGTTCTCTCCGATTTCAACTCCTTGAGTAATTATACATCTGCTGTTTATGCAAACTCCATATCCTATTTTTATTGGTTTCTCAGTTCTTGGATATGCCTGTCTTGTAGTTAAGCTGCCTCTGGTGTGTGCAGAGAATATGCACCAATCTCCTATTTCCACATAATCTCCTAATGTAATTAGTTCAGGATGTAGCCTGTCGAAAAGCACATTGTAACCAATGTACACATTTTTCCCGACATTGACGCCTCTCATTTTATGAAATTTTGTTCTCCACGAAGGTACAGGAACACTTGAGGCAAGACGTTCCAAAACATAGTTCTTAAAATACTTAATTCCAAAAAGGAGTTTGTTACTCTGGTAATGATTAGCAATCTCGCCGTAAGTTACTTTATCCCTATTAGATATAAGTTCACCCATGATAGTGACCCCTGTAATTTTTAAAAATTTTACTTTCTATTAGTCTTTAAAGGTTAAAAATATTTGTTAATGTCTCTATCCTTAACCCGGGGACACTAGAACTAACCTGGCGCTTAAACCATTGTTTAGTGATTTCATGCTAAGTGAAAATAGCGAAAAAAATTTAATGAATTCCGTTATTTAGCTTCAAAAAACAAAAAGTTTAACCATTAAAGATTTAGAGTAGTCGACTAATATGAAAAAAGTAGTGGCATTGCTAATCTTACTTGTAGCTATAGTTCTTTTATCTGGATGCATTGATAATGCTCAGGAAAATTCTTCCAATCAGCAGAGTAATTCTTCCAATCAGCAAAATAATTCTTCCAATCAGCAGAATAATTCTTCCAATCAGCAGAATGACCAAAATGACTCCACAAACCCCCAGACTATCGAGAGTGGCAGTGTCGTAGAGGTAACCAGGCTGAAACAGATAAACACGTACCTGCAAAAAAATCCGGTTTTTTTAGAAATCGGGTCCAGGGGCTGTAGTGATTGTCAGGATATGAAGCCAATATTAGCTCAGGTTGCAGCAGAATATAAAGATAGGGTTACGATCATGTCTTTGGATATGGATGAGAATCCTAAAATTGCTGACTATTTTGGAGCATATGTAGTCCCCGTCTCCTTTATGATTATAGGGATTAAAAATGGAAACTATACTTATATGGGAGAAAATGGTAACATCAGTACTGATGGATTAAAGTCCAGGACTATTGGACCCAGAGATAAAGAAGCATTAGAAAAAATTCTGGATAATGCTCTTATTGAAAAAAAGAAATTTAAATGAAGAAACCCATTCAAGTTACATGTAACCTTGGGGAGTAGCTTACATTCCTCTCTTTTTTCTCCAGGTGCTATCTTTTCTGAAAAATGTAAACCCTAACATAATTGCAATCATTCCGACTATAAATATAAATCCGAACCAAATTATACGAAAAGAAAAGCCTATGGAACGATAGTTTAGAATTGCAAAAACAATTGCAATAACTATTAAGAATATTCCACACAACTTAACAATATCTGATAAATCAAGTTGCATAAACAATCACGTTCTATGAAATATCTGTCTTATTTTTATCTTATACATAATCTCAGTTCATTTGTTCAGTTCTTTAGCAAGTGGACAACGTGCTATTTTCAATTGTATTATCTTTAGACTTTATTATGATTAGAACTCAATGGCTTTCTTAAACAAATGTTTTACGGCTTCTCTATAGCGCAAAAGAAAAGTTAATTCAAAAATCTAAAAAATTAAAGCAAAAAATTAATGTGAAGAGCCAGACTTTTTATAGCAGGAACAGTGTGATGCACAAGCAGCTTTTGTGCAGCAGTAGCAGCCAAGCTCTCCAAATAAATAAATTGCATTCATATTATATAAATCACGAAGAAAACTAATTCACGTCGAATAATTAAGTACAATAGAAAAAGAGAAGTTAAGAAGCTAATATTTGTTATGTTCTTACGTTAAAACTTTTTCAGGCCAGGCCTCACTTTCAGTTTTTTCAATCGCACTTTTTTTATAAG
>JAUPKV010000504.1 GCA_030837265.1 Methanobacteriota archaeon | reverse complement strand
TATGTCTGAACTCGTTGGAAAAAGTGGACATGTGTATACTGTGGAACGCATAGGACCTCTTGTTCATTTTGCCCAGAACAATCTGAGAGAAAACGGCTATAATAATGTAACCGTAGTACTTGAAGACGGGTCAATGGGCTATTCCAGGTATGCACCATATGATAGAATAACTGTAACATGTGCAGCTCCCAGTATCCCCGAGCCCCTGCTGGAGCAATTAAAGCCTGGAGGCATAATGATAATTCCAGTAGGCAACTATTCTCAGGAGCTTATCAAAATTACAAAAGACAGTGAAGGAAATATACACAAAGAGAAAAAAGGTGGGGTCATCTTCGTGCCTTTAATAGGCAAATACGGATTCTAAATGATTTTCATGTCTTATGTTTTATTATAAATATTGAATAATTATAGATACAGATATTTGATCAATACGGAGAGTGATTAGTTGACAAAAGAAGAGCGTATCAGATTTCCATCGGGTTCGTATCAGGCTCTTCATAAAGATATCTGCTATAAAATAGATCCTGAGAGCGACACTGTGGAAATGACTAAAAGGCTAAGTCTTAGATATAGTCCGGAAAGCAAAGATGAGGCTATTATTCTGGTCAACGAACTCGGGGCAGAAAGAATTCAAAAAAGAGTACGTCTATTCTCAAAACTTCTAATCGGTTCAATTTTATTATTCTTATTTTTGACTGTTTTTCCGGTTTTTTTCTCTATAAAATCCGAAGCTGTTCTATCCTGGGGGAAATTCATAACGCTTATTTCGGAAATTTCATTCCTGTATATGTTTGGCTGCAGTAATGTTACAATGAACTATTACAAGGATTCACATTGCGAAAAATGTGGGAAACATTTTGTTTTTGAGGAATTTCAAGCTCCCTTATTAAAGGAAATAAGCAAAACGAATGCCTATATACGAACTTTAACGAAATATTGGCACTGCAAAAGTTGCGGATATGAGGACATCAAAATCGAATCCCAACATATTGACCATCACTACGGAAGGAAACAACCTGGGCTGGAAGAATATAAATGCGAGGGATGTGGAAGAGAGCATGCAATAGAAGAATACAGAAATGCTGATGTTTTAAACTCTTTTATCAGGAAAAAAATCAGGTACTTTAAATGTAAATATTGCGGCTATCATGAAATCAGGCTCATTAAGAGAATTATAGATTTTTGAAAAATTGAACTTCAATTTTTCAGAACTTTTGACATATACATATTATCAGTAGTATATCCCAATCGCCTATAATATTCTCTGGCTCCTATGCCGCTAATCACGTTAAGCTTTCGGTATCCAGCTTCAGCAGTCATTTTTTCTGCACATTCAAGGAGTTCCTTCCCATATCCTCTGTGTTGCCAATCATTTCTTTTTGCTCCTTTTCCAACCGGTACCATAGAGCCGTATACATGCAGCTCCCTTATAAGGGCAGCTTCCTGCAGTTCAGGTCGATGAGGTGCAGCTGGGAAACGAAGACGAGTAAAACCTATAATAACATCCGCGGAGAGATCTTCGAATGCAATGAAATGTTCTATGCCTTCACAGGCTTTGTAGGTTTCGATAGTTAGCTCTATATCCTTTTCGTTTACTTTTCTTCCCTTCAGGCTGGTATGTCCTACTTCCCGGCAGCGTATACAGCGGCATTTTCCTCCTTTTTCTCGAAGCTTTTCTTCAGCAAGCTGCCTTAGATTACTTTTTCTAACGCCTGCAAATATCTGTTGGGCAGGAATATCTCGCTGGATACGCTGGAGTCTTACCCATTTAGGAAGTATTGCCTTTACATCTGCAATCAGTTCAGCGGCCTCTTCATCAGAAATAGCTTCGTATTCCCCTGTTTCCCATAGCCTGTAAAGTGGAGTCCCTTCTGTCACCAGGGTAGGGTAAATTTTGAGATAGTCGGGACTGAAGCGAGAATCTTCAAAAAGTTTTTTAAAGCCTCTGAGGTCCAAATCAGAATCCGCACCAGGAAGATGGGGCATCATATGGAACCCAACCTTGAATGCGCTATCTCTCAACACCTGGTTTGCCCTGATAATTTCTGCTACTCCGTGCCCTCTCTGCATGCGAGCCAGTACAAAATCGTAGACACTTTGAACCCCTAGCTCTACTTTGGTACCTCCGAACCTCAGAAATTCATCTACATGCTCTGTTTTTGCCCAGTCCGGACGAGTTTCAAATGTAATCCCCACACAGCGAATACCAGTAGTTTCGTTGGCTTTCTGTACCTCTTCCAGAGGGATAAAGGGCATAGAATTTCCGATTTTCCAGGAGTTTTCCCTCCATTTCTCGGAAGTGAAATCATTCATTGCTTCGAGGCACCTTTTGGTAAACCATTCCTGATAATCAAGGCTGCGTGCGGAAAATGTGCCTCCCATCACTATTAATTCAACTTTTTCTATATCGTGGCCTATCTCTTTAAGCTGGGAGAGCCTGGACCTGACCTGAGCATATGGATCAAACTCATGTTGAATTGCTCTCATAGCCGCAGGTTCCCTTCCCATGTAACTCTGAGGGGATTTGAACACTGAATTAGGCCCTCCCGGGCAGGGTAGGCACACTCCATGTGGGCATGGAGCCGGGGAAGTCATTACAGCAATTACAGCTACTCCTGAAATTGTTCTCACTGGTTTTCGCTTCAAGAATTCTTTAATTCTGGTCTGCTCTTCCGAGGTACCCTGTACTAAAATATCCCCATTCCTGGGAAGGCCTTCCAGATGATATTGCTTACTGACTTCTTTCTTTACTTTATTCAACTCTTTTTCATCTGCTATTTCGCCTGCCAGCACTTTTTCGAGAATTTCCCTGCAAGCCCTGATGTTTTGTACTTCTTTCATCTCTTTTCCGACTTTCTTATGTTTTATAGATTTTCATATTTAACTTAGATCAAAGCCAACTAAAAAAGTTCCGAGTCCTTTTCCCGGCATGGAGCCCATTACGGACCTTATATACTCATCGGAAGGGGTAGAAGGAGATGCGAGTACAACATTGATTACGCCGTTTATACATTCTATTTCCTGGCATTTCTGGGGAGGAAGGACGACAGTTATTGGCTCTTTTCCTGCATCTTTTGGTTTAGGTACTGCACTCCTGTAAATTACAAAGTTGCCCATAACTATCATATCCTTGCATTTCTTGCACTCTTCAAGTTTTTGTGGATCATAAATGTCCTCACCAATCTTTTCTCCGAACTGCATGAGAAAAACATTGGGTCCTTCAGGCCAAACATAATCCGTATTAGTAGTAAATGCTATGATTATCTGGCGCTTGAAAGCCTCTTTAATTCCCTGGTTGTCTCCAACACCAAGGCCCATTAATACCGCTCCCTCTGCTTTTTTTTCAAGCTCGAATATTTTCTCTTTGTCTTTTTCATCTAAAGTATATGCTTCTTCTACACCTTTGATAGATTTTATTTTGCAAATGACATCCTGAATAATGTTCTTACAATCCAAAGTTAGTTCACCTACGTATTTTAAATCTGTATAATAATGAGAATATAAAATCCAATCTTATTTAATATATATTATAATACATCAGTTTCTCATTTTCCAAACTCTCACAAATAGTTGCTGCATTGTTCGGTTTTTCATACGTTGATTTTCCTATTACGTCAATTTCTATATTACGTCAATTTCTAATATTACGTCAATTTCTAATATTACGTCAATTTCTTAATATAAATAAAGAGGGCATATTATAGCGAACTTAGTTATTACAAAAATAATGAAATTTTTCATAAAACATCTAAACTGTTTAAAAAGATGCCGCAACTTCTGGCTATTATATTTCGAAATCAATGATTTTCCATGCTCTTTGTGAGCGCAGATGGAAGTTAGAAAGAGAATTTATCGAAATACACTGGCGATATATTCAGCTTGATTATTCATATCAAGAGAGCTCCTCTGGTTAGATAAGGATTATCAAATTTTATGTGTTTGTACTACCAGTAATTTCATAGATGTTTGGCTTGAAGCCCGAAAAGTGCACTTCCTTCTTCCAATAGTATTTTATAATTGTTTCGACTTTTTCATTAAAGCTACTCTTGACTGATATCATGTCCGGGTTTATTCGACATTTACCGTCATTTGTATCGTTGTTTTGCGGTTTTCCTATTCAAAATCCCTGAAATAGACCACAAAAGATTTAATAAGGCAATTATTTTATAGAACACTTGTAATCCAATTTAGAGGGATGAGGAGGAAATGAAACCCTCTTCGACAATGGACGAAAAAATAAGTCTGATTTGGTGAAGAATGGTGAAACCCTTTAAGTTTTAAGTGTTGATCCCGACACTTCTTCTCACATACAATATATCTTAACAAACATGGAGGAAACAATAAAATGAAGAGATTTGTAGCAAGCACACTGGCTGCACTCATGCTTCTGGCTGTATTTGCATCCGCCGCAATTGCAGCAGATAATAATACCACATCTACAACCACCTCAGTGGCAAGTGTAGTTGAGGTACGAGGCCCAGTGTACAACGGCTCAACTTTAACCGACATCCTTGCAAATACAGCATATGGTGACGGTACAACTATTACAATGAATGCAGACAAATTTGCAGCATTCTTCTACGACATTGACAATAATGTAACAACCGAGTCTCTCGCTCTTAAAAAGACTACAGACACAAAAGACAGAGTAATTGGAGAGCACGGTTTATTATACACGACAACAATTGGAAAGACCAGCTACAAGTATAAAGACGGAGGCTGGGGTAATTACAATGTGCTTGGTTTCTTCGCAGATAAATATATCCCATTGAAATCCGGCCAGGCAGACAAGCTCGCCAAGCTCATTATTGACAGCAAGGACAAGTACACTCTCAAGACCGGCGAAAAACTCGACCTCGGCAAGGGTTACAGCATTACTGCAAAGCAGGTAGATGTTGACGGTTAGAAAGTATGGCTCGAATTCGACAAGGACGGAACGTAT
>JAUPKV010000503.1 GCA_030837265.1 Methanobacteriota archaeon | reverse complement strand
TATCTTAGAAGGAATGGGTTTTTTGGCGTTCAATGAGGAAAATTCAGTTGAAAATTTCATTCGGGATCTATTGAAAAACATTGGGTGGAAATTTGTCCCGAGAAACGAACTTAACAGGGCAGAATCAGATATCCTTGTGGAAGAAAATCTCCTGAAATCACTTATCAGACTGAACCCTCTTATTGCAGAAAACCCGAGCCGTGCAGATGAAATCATCTATAAATTAAGAGCTATTCTCATTTCAGTCAGAGGCGTAGGGCTTGTAAAAGCCAATGAAGAGTTTTTCCGGTGGCTCAAAAATGAAAAAACGATGCCTTTTGAAGAGCGCGGGGAGCACGTATCTATAAAATTGATTGATTACGAGAATCCGGAAAACAATGAATTCATAGTTACCACACAGTACAGTTTCACACCTAAAAGGAACCTGAACCGAAGGCCGGATCTTGTACTGCTCGTAAACGGGATTCCTCTGGTTATTGGGGAAGCAAAAAGTCCGGTGAGACCTTCGATATCCTGGCTTGATGGAGCTATTCAGCTTGATGAATACCAGAAATCCGTTCCGGAATTATTTGTACCAAATGTTTTCTGTTTTGCAAGTGAAGGGAAAAACTATCGCGTGGGGTCAATCAAGCTTCCGATTGAAAAGTGGCAGCCCTGGAGGAGAACTACAGATACTGCTTTTGAACAGCTAGAAGAAGTAAAACATGCAGTAAACATGATGTTGAGTCCGGAATCTGTGCTTGATATTACCAGGAATTTCACATTATTCAGTACTAATCAAAAAGGCCAAAAAATTAAGGTTCTCTGCAGATACCAGCAGTATGAAGCAACGAAGCAGATTATAAAAAGGGTCGTTGAAGGTAGGATTAAAAAAGGGCTTATATGGCACTTTCAAGGGTCGGGAAAGTCCCTGTTGATGGTGTACGCAGCCATGCAGCTTCGACAGAATCCTGAACTTAAAAGCCCCACAGTTATTGTTGTTGTAGATCGCCTTGACCTGAATTCCCAGATTAGCGGGATATTTAATGCTGCTAGTATCCCAAATACAGTAACGACAGAATCAAGAGATGAGTTAAAGCGTTTACTTGAACAGGATACGCGAAAGATCATCATTACCACGATCCATAAATTTGCCGAGGCAGATGGGGTTTTAAACCGAAGAGATAACATCATTGTCCTGGTTGACGAAGCACATCGGACTCAGGAAGGAGATCTTGGAAAAAAGATGAGAGAAGCGCTTCCGAATGCATTTCTCTTTGGGCTCACAGGTACCCCGATAAATACAAGAGACAGAAACACTTTTTGGGCTTTTGGGGCGGAAGAAGATGAAAGCGGATATATGAATAAATACAGTTTTGAGCAGTCTCTTAAAGACAAAGCAACTCTTCCGATCTATTTTGTGCCAAGACCCGTAGAACTTCATATTGACCAGAAAATGATTGATGAAACCTTCCATGAGATGACCGATCAGCTGGAGGAAGACGATAAAATCCAGCTATCAAAGCGTGCTGCAAAATTCGGTGTACTTGTAAAGGCTCCGGACAGGATCAGAAAAGTCTGCAAAAATATTATAGATCACTATAAACAGCACATCGAACCAGGCAATTTCAAAGGACAGATCGTCACTTTTGACAGAGAGGCATGTCATCTTTATAAACAGGAAATTGATAAGTACCTGAATCCAGAGGAGTCTGCTGTGGTTATGACCCTCTCGCAGGGGGACCCTGAAGATTGGAAGAAAAATTACTCATTGACTGACGATGAACTTGCAAAATTGCTGGATCGTTTTAGAGACCCGACTGACCCGCTTAGACTCCTTATTGTAACCTCAAAACTCTTAACAGGTTTCGATGCTCCAATTAATGAGGTTATGTATCTCGATAAACCAATGAAAGACCATACCCTTCTTCAGGCAATCTGTCGAGTAAACCGTCCCTATCCAGACAAAGACCACGGCCTTGTAGTTGACTATCTAGGCATTTTTGACAATGTTGCAAATGCTCTCAACTTTGACATAAAAGAGATACAGAATGTAATATCTAATCTCAATAAATTGAAAGATGAGCTCCCGCCTGCCCTTGAAACTTGTTTAGCTTATTTTGAAGGAGTTGACCGGAGCCTTGAAGGATATGAAGGTTTGCTTCCTGCCCAAGACTGTCTGCTCACAAATGAACTGAGAGACAAGTTTGCAGCAGATTATTCCTATCTTGCACGGCACTGGGAAGCACTCTCTCCAGACTCTTTTTTAAATCCTTATGAAACCGATTACAAGTGGTTGACCCAGGTATATCAGTCTATCAAACCAACCAGTGGAGATGGAAAACTTGTCTGGTATGTACTGGGACCTAAAACTCTAGACCTTATACATGAGAACACCACCGTTCAAACGATTAGAGATGATCTTGAAACCCTGATAATGGATGCAGATATCCTTGAGAAAATCTCAGAAAAAGAAGCATCTAAGAGAGCTAGAGATATTGAAATTAAGATTGAGTGGAAGCTGCACAAGAATGCAAAAGACCCAAGGTTTGAAGAACTGGGTAAAAGACTGGAAGATTTAAAAAACAAACATTATAGAAATACTATCAATAGCATCGAATTCTTAAAAGGGCTTTTGGAGATGGCAAAGGAAACTGTCAAACTGGAAAGAGAAACTCCTGCTGAACCTGTCGACAATACAAAGGAAGCCCTAACCCAGTTATTTATGGAATGTAAAATTGAACAAACTCCAGTAATAGTTGAAAAAATCGTTAACGACATCGATAGTGTTGTAAAATACACCCGGTTTGACGGCTGGCAGTGGACGGATACAGGTGAAAAAGAGATTAAGAAAGCTTTACGAAAAACTCTGCTAAAATACAAACTTCATAAAGACCAGGAACTTTTTGAAAAAGCCTATGAGTATATAAGGGAACACTATTAATATTATGTTCTCTTTTTTCCTGAATTTTTGTTTATTTAATACTCTTGTCTTCAGTTGATGATTAACTCAAAGTATTTTTGATTTGAAAATTAATGAAGATGAACTTTGAATTAAAACTTGAGAATTAGATAATTGTGGGTACGTTTGAAGTGATGGGCAATGATAAGTAATAATACAAAAATTATATTGACATTGTTCGCATACTTACCTCTTTTTGCTGTAATTGCGATACGAAATTTAGATTTTTTGCATAACATATTTTTGAATTACATCGATATAGACGTTCCAAAAATTAGGTTGTTTATTGCAGTTATCATTTTCTTTGTATGTTTATATTATCTATTTAAGCGTTTAGTGGGAAGAATACTTGGTAGAATCGATTCTCAAGTACCCAGAGAAGTCGAAGTTCAAATTAAATCTGAGAAGAATACTGAAATGCTTGGTTTTCTTTTAACATACGTAGTCCCATTTTGTATTACATTTGAAAATGGTTTGTACGATTTGTTCGCATTTTGCTTACTTTTCGCTTTAATATTATATGCTTACATTAAAACTTCGCTTTTTTGCATTAACCCACTTTTGAATTATTCCTTTGGTTACAATATCTACGAAATTGAAATGCATAATATGGATGGTTTTATGCTAACTACAAAGAGACATAGAAATGTTAGCAAATACGTGAAAATTTATAAAATAACTGACAATCTATGGAAAGAGAAGTAAATATTACAGGAGTTAATATGTTGCAAGATGAACTATCAAATTGTTTTAAATCTCCTGGCTTTATTTTCTGGACAAGTGACACTAAGGATGACGCGGATTATGCCCACATTTGTTTTATAAGAAAATATAGAGATAATCATAAAAAAACTAAATATGTTTTTAAATCGCCTGAAATAGATACTAAAAAAGTTTCTAATAAGCTTTTAATGTGGATGAAAGAAAATTTTGCTAAAATTGATTTTGACAACATTTGCAAGTATAATCCAGGAGTTCCTCAAGAGACTAATGAATGGGCTATCTTAGATGGTGTGAGTACATGGAGTTATTTCAAAAATCCATTGGAGCACAATTTTGATCGTGAAATCAGTCAAAATGAACTCGATAGGATGAGTCTAAATTTTGCTGGGATTATGATCTTTTGCAAAAAAAATGAATGTTTCTATGGGCAAATAACAAGGTTGCAGCCAAAATTCGTTTTAAATAACTCGGAGAGTTTTTTAGCAATTTTCGATTCAGATGCAAATAATTACATATCGGAATTACGAGATGAGAAAGGCTTTAGGATATCGTCTAGAGCGGATATATTATTTAACACTGATGCTAAGAAGGTTACAAGATCCATAATATTCTCAAAGAAGAATTTTGAAGATATTTTTGATTTGAGTTGGGAATTAGAACAAAATGCTATAAGCATGATTAATCAGATGGAAGTATTTGTTGAAAATCCTGCATTTAAAAGTATACAAGATGTTGTCAAAGAGGATAGGATCGTCCAAAGAATGCTAAATAATAGAGTATTATTAGAAGGCGAGGTAAAATATTTAACATTCTCTGAGTTGAAACGCTTAAAAGAAATTGCTGGCTCGATACTGCTTTTTGACATTAGTGAAGACGGTAAAAGTTTTGTTTTACCTGATGACGCCAATAAAGGAAAGGCTTTGAGGCAGATTATAAAGGCCATATCTCGTAGATATATTGTTGGAGGAGATAATGAGATTTTCATGGAAAATGCAGGTATTACTGCAAGCTGGGAATTATTCCAAAAAGAAATGAAAGAGGTAAAAGAAGTAAATGATAACAGTAATTCCTGATACATATTATACACTGCTATCTTAATTCAAATCTAAAAAACCAATTAGAAGATACCATAGCATCTATATAGAAAATTCATTTACAAGTTCTGTTTCTAACCAATATCAACGATTTCTCTTGGACACCGATCTTAAATTTCTGATCTACGTGACCACTTCACTAGGAAGCCCTTTTCGGAGGATTTTAAACCGCGAGCGAGGAGAGAAGATAAGCCGCCCGCCCAGAAATATAATTTTACAGTTATATCTCAGCCGGGCTTTGGATCGAATACTCACGCCTTACTAATCCAGAAATTCCCTATTCAGCTTTCTTAAGGCTCAAATTTCTAAAATGCAAACCTTAAAATCGGAAAATGCTGAATCAAAATACAGGCACGGTTTTTTCTACGTTTTTCGGCGTTTTTCTAAGTTAATAAGTCTTGATCGCTTATCCCTGTGCCCCTAGCTAAGATTCAGAGTGAATTTAACTGCCGAAGGCGCGAAAAACTCAGAAGGAAGGAGGCACAAGCTCAGCTTCTCTATATCTATCGACGGATTACTAGGGGAGGGGAGAGCCGCTCGCCCGAAAATATAATTTTACAGTTATAGTTTAACCGGCTTCGGATCGAATACTCACGCCTTACTAATCCAAAAATTCCCAATTCCGTCTTTTTGAGGCTCATTTTTCTTCAACGCAAACCGCCAAAATTCAAAAAACTAAATTAAAATGCAGGCACGGTTTTTTCCGCGCTTTCGGCGTTTTCCGCGGTTAAAAGTCTTGATAGCATAATGCCCGTGCCCCTGATCAAAATTTAGAGTGAATTCGAACCGCTGAAGACGCGGAAAACGCAGAAAGAAGAGGCACAGGCACAGCTTTTCTTTATCATTCGATGGTTAGCGGGGAGAGAGAAGAACCGCCCGCCCCGAAATATAATTTTACAGTTATACCTCAACCGGGCTTCGGATCGAATACTCGCGCTTAACTTATCTAGAAATTCCCAATTCCGTCTTTGTGAAGCTCATTTCTCTTCAACGCAAACTGTCCAAATTCAAAAACTAAATTAAAATCCAGACACGGTTTTTTCTGCATTTTCTGTGTTTTCCGTGATTTTAAAGGCATGATTGTCGTATCCCTGTGCCCTTGGTAAAAAATCCGGATCGGATTTAACAGCTGAAACTTTAATCTTCAAAAACCACATGTTTGCTCTGCTTAAAAATAAATATTCTTCAAATTTATAGGAAAGGCCGCTCTCCTGCGTCGAGCGTGAAAAAACACATTAAAGACAGCTAATATGGTCCTCTGTTTTCAACCCTTAAAATTTAATCTAAAAGACCTTTATTTTAAAATCTTTGGAAAGTATACTTTTCTTCCTGTTTTTTTCTTTAAATATATGTCTTCAATAGTTCTGGATGGGATCATCCTTGATGTAGTACTTTCTAAAATACCCTTTGACACATATATATTGATTGTCATTCACTTATCAGAACATAAATGAATGGATAGAGGATGTTGCAAATTAATTTTTCATCACTTTTTCAAATCTAAAAAATCCGTATTCTTCTGATGGTCTCGGATTGTTTTGATGCTCGTTTACACGAGGCTGATGTGGATCAGGGTTAAACTTGTGATAAAACTCAACAATGTGAAATCCACATTTATTCACATAAAAATGAATGTTACGTTTTTCAAAATAAGGTGTAAAGAGCTCCCATACTTTTGTTTCTGGATATTGCGCCTCAATTGCCTGCCACGCTGCCGAACCAATTCCACTA
>JAUPKV010000049.1 GCA_030837265.1 Methanobacteriota archaeon | reverse complement strand
CCAAATAATGGGCAAATCATAAGGGACACCATTAATATCTATCCTTGATTGTGATTTACTTTGAGCTACTGCACCCTTAACGAATCTATTTTTTTCCGCTTTAATCTTTTCAATCACAGTTGAAGCTGGCTCATCGTTTTGATCCTGGGGCACAAGCTTTCCTTTAATTGCTAGCTGAAGAATTAGCCCTCTCAGCTTTTTTATACCATTTGGCGCATCGGCAAACAGTTCGAAATTTTCGAAAAAAACGTCCGGATTCATGCGTTTTTCCCTGCCAGGGCGTTCATGAGTTCGTTTTTGAGGGCGGTTCGGGTTTCTTTGATTTCGGAAAGGAGGGCCTGGTACTCTATGAGGAGTTCTTCGGGGTCGCCGTGGTCTTTTTCGATTGTGTTGGGGTTTTTGATGTCAAGGTTGTAGTTGCTGGCGATTATGTCGGCTGTTTTGACTTTCCAGGCATGTTCGTTTTCTTCGCGGTTGGTCCACCAGGTTTTTTCGGGGGTGAACTCATCTATGCGCATGGGTTTGGTTTTGGAGTATGATTTGTAGCCGGCAGGGTAGGGGTGTTCGTAGTACCAGATTTCTTTGGTGGGTTCGCCTTTGGTGAAAAAGAGGAGATTGGTTTTTATGCCGGTGTAGGGGCTGAAGACGCCGTTTGGGAGGCGGACGATTGTGTGCAGGTTGCATTCCTGGAGGAGTTTTTCTTTGATGCGGGTCTTAACGCCTTCGCCGAAGAGGGTGCCGTCAGGGAGGACTATTCCGCAGCGACCTCCGTCTTTTAAGATGTGCATTATCAGGGCGAGGAAAAGGTCGGCGGTCTCGCGGGTCTGGAAGTTGGTTGGGAAGTTTGATTCGATGCCGTCTTCTTCCTGGCCTCCGAAAGGTGGATTTGTCACAATTATGTCTAAGCGGTCTTTTGGGGTGTAGTCGCGGAGAGGGCGGGCAAGGGCGTTGTCATGGCGAATCCGGGATGGGACTTCTATTCCGTGCAGGAGCATATTGGTTACACAGAGCAGGTGCGGGAGCTGTTTTTTCTCGATGCCGAAAATTGATTCCTGCAAAATACGGAGGTCTTCAACCGAATCTACATATCTCTTGCGAATGTGATCGATTGTGCTAGAAAGAAAGCCGCCGGTGCCGCAGGCAGGGTCAAGGACTTTTTCGCCCAGTTTGGGGTCAATCATGTCCACCATGAACTGGGTTACGGCTCTCGGGGTATAGAATTCGCCTGCGTTGCCGGCGCTCTGCAGGTCTTTTAAGATTTTTTCGTAAATTGAGCCGAAGTTGTGCAGGTCTTTTGAGTTCGTGAAGTCTATTTCGTTGATCTTGTTGATGATCTGGCGGATCAGGGTCCCGTTCTTCATGTAGTTGTACGAGTCTTCGAAGACGTCCCTGACTACAAAGCCTTTAGGATCGGAATTTTCGTCAAAGGAAAGGTTTTTCAGGGTTTTAAACAGTTTTTCGTTGATAAAATCCAGCAAGGTATCCCCGGTTATGCCTTCGGGGTCTTGCGCCCAGTTCCTCCAGCGCAGTTCTTCAGGGATTGGAGAGACATAGTTTTCGTCCTCAAGTTCGTATTCCTCTTCCCTTGCATCAAATATTTTCAGGAACAGCATCCAGGCGAGCTGGCTTATTCGCTGGGCGTCGCCGTCTACGCCTGCGTCTTTTCGCATAATATCCTGAATCGTTTTCACCGTAGTATCAAGAGACATTTTTTCCTTTCCTGCTGTTGATTTTCAGAAATCTTTAACGTATTTGTCTATTTCTAAGATATTTAACTTCTTTAATGAGTTTTGCCTATTTCTAAGATATTTAACTTCTTTAATGAGTTTTACCTTTTTTAAGGTATTTTACCCCTTTTAAGATATTTTGCCCTTTTTGAGGTATCTTGCCCATTTAACTCATTTTACTTATTCTAATCTATTTTTACCTCTTCTCTGAGAATCAGGTCTAACTCTTTGAGTACATTAAGTCTGCTGATTATTACAGCCAAAATTACAATAAATACTCCGGATAGGATGAACATGAATCCTATACCTCTTCCTTGACCTGTACCAATTATTTGTCCGATAGTAGAAGAAAAAAAGCCCTGGGTTTCAAATAACGGATTAAACACAAAATCGGCTAATAAACCTGCTATACAAAAAGCTAATACCATACCGGATTGAGATATTAGGGATACGATTGACCAGACTCGCCCCTGAATACTGTTTTCTACATTATTCCGTATTAATACATCCAGGCTGGTATTGATAAAAGGTAATGCGAAGAAATGCAAAAAGAATGATCAGTGAATAGCTTGTCGCTGTATGCGTCTTTTCAAACACATAGATCCCGAGAGCAAAAGCAGATAGGCCGCTCCCGATGCTAGAAATCAGTTGGCCGAGCCACACAAAAAGAAAATTCCCTGATAATTTGTTTTCTGGCGTTTTCATAGAGATCTCTTTACTTTATTTACTGAAAACAGTTCTATTAAGTCTCTATTCCGAACTGGGAGGATAAATTATATAAATTTATCTGGAGTCCGCCAGAATTATATTAAAACCTGATTTAGACAGTTAGATAAAAGTAAGTCTCTTAATAATGTGTTCCTATAGGACCCTTGCATGCTGTTCAGTACTTTTTGGTTGTGCTATGTCAACAAGGAAAAAAAAGTCAAATACTATCTGAATAATATTAATCTATTGAGATAAATACTTATAGTAAGTTACTCATAAAGAAGCGAATTAATATATTAATAGATTTTACAGTGGGGAAAATAATTTACAGTGGGGAAAAACATGAAAATGAGAGTAGTTAGTTCCATAGGGGAGATTTTCAATTTTAATTTCAATGAGCATGTTGTTCATTTGACTTTCAGACCTTCGAATAAGGATATTTTTGGACTTGTTGAAATATGCCCGAAAATTGAGGTAGTATAATTACCCCAATTTAGCCATCCGAAAATCCGAAACATAGTATTCACCGTTTCTTTAGCAATGGGTATTTTCACAACTTAAATAACTTTTATAATAATTTATTTTAAATTTTTCTGAAAAGTTATGCAGACATGTCTAATGTGGAAAGAACCTTGAAAATTCATGGAAAGCCCTAAAACAGATAATTTTTCTTCAAAGCAGGAGATATCGAATGAGAAATTGTCTACGAAAATCTGGTATCGATATTATTGGTGATGTACCCTGGGGAACGCACATATGCCAATTATATCAAACAAAAGAAGATTTAACTGACATTCTTGTGCCCTATTTCAAAGCAGGGTTAGAAAACAACGAGTTTTGCCTTTGGATCACATCAAAACCTTTGGAAGTTGAAGATGCTATAGCAGCCTTGAGAAGAGTTGTACCTGATCTAAATATTTATCTGGCAAAGGGACAAATCGAGATTATCTCGTACAATGACTGGTTTTTTACCGGAGATGCCTTTGATTCGGAGAAGGTTTCCAATGGTTGTGCTGAAAAACTGACTTACGCTTCACAAAGTGGTTATGAAGGGGTCAGGCTTTGCGGGAACAATTCATGGTTGGATAAAGCAAACTGGGATAGTTTCATCAAATTTAAGGAACAAATGGACAATGTCATAGGCAACTGTCGGATGGTAGCTCTTTGTACTTATTCGCTCGATAATCACGACGTTGATGAGATTATTTATCTGAGCTTAAACCATCAATTCGCTTTAGTCAAAAGTAAAGGAAAATGGAAGTGCATCGGAAGCTACAAACGTAAAATGGCTGAAGAAGCGGTTTTTCAGGCCGCAAAAGACTGGGAGCGTACCTTTGATTCCGTACCGGACCTGATATCCATAATAGATACTAACTACAGAGTTGTCCGTGCAAACAGAGCCATGGCGGCAAAATTTGGGAGGACGCCAGAAGAATGCATAGGGTTGACTTGCTATAATATTGTCCATGGGACAACAAAGCCTCCTTCTTTTTGCCCGCAAAGGAAAATACTCAAAGACGGGTCTGAGCATATCACAGAGGCTTGTGAGGATTGTCTTGGCGGCCATTTCATAGTTAGTGTCTCGCCTCTTTACGATTCGGAAGGAAAACTTACCGGGATTATTCATGTCGCTCGTGATATTAATGAACGTAGAACGATGGAAGAGGCGCTGCGCCAGAGTGAGGAAAAGTACCGAAATATTGTGGAGACGGCTAATGAAGGCATATTCATGACGAATGCCGAATTTAAGATCGTTTACGCTAATAAGAGAACAGTGGAGATGTTGGGGTGCAGTCCGGAAGAAATTATTGGCAGATCGGTGATTGACTTTCTTAGTAAAGAATACGTGCCTATTGCCAGAAGAAATTTTGAGAAGAGGCTCCACGGTATCAATGAGAATTACGAATTGAAGTTAAAGTGCAAGGACGGCTCACCCTTTTGGGCATTTATGAACGGGAGAATGCTTTTGGATATGGGTGGTAAATTTAGAGGCATTCTGGGTATGCTTACGGATATTAATGGTCGCAAGCAGGCTGAGATAGAATTACTGGAGAGTGAAACGCATTTTCGCACATTGGCTGTGAATTCTCCGGACCTGATTATCCGCTTTGACAGACAATATCGCCACTTATATGTGAATCCTGCTGCAGAAATTTCTTATGGTATTCCTTTAGCCGAAACAATCGGAAAAACTCAAGGTGATCTGGGAAGGGATATTAAAAAGGTTAAATTTTGGGAAGAACATCTGGAAAGCGTTTTTGTCACAGGAAAAGCCAAAACAATAGAATATCATATACCTGAAAAAGGGAAAAAGTGTTATTTCAACACAAAAATAGTACCGGAATTTGTTGATGACAAAGTTGTCTCTGTTCTTAGCATTTCACGTGATATTACCGGAATTAAGGAATCGGAAGTTAAGTTGAAAGAAACTTTACACAATTTAGATAATTTGATACATGAACGTACAATAGAACTTCAGAAAGCTTACGACTTATTAAAAGAAAGTGAACGAGGTCTGGCTGAAGCTCAAAAAATGGCTCATATTGGGAATTGGCACCTGGACATTGTAACTGGTGAAATATACTTATCGGATGAAAATTATAGTATTTTTGGACTTAAACCTAAAGAACTTGAAGTAACTTATGACTTATTTTTGAATTATGTACATCCAGGTGACCGGGACCATGTATACAATTCTTTTAACAATTCCTTCAATGGAGAACCAGTTGACATTGAATATAGAATCATCATAGCAGATGGATCTGAGCGTGCGGTTCACGGAAAAACTGAAGTTATTTTTGATGAGAATAATACTCCAATTCGATTGAAAGGTACTGTTCAGGATATTACGGAGCGTAAAAAAGCTGAAGAAAAACTTCGAGAAAGTGAGGAAAAATATCGCAACATTGTAGAGACAGCAAACGAAGGCATAGGCATAATTGATAATGAATTCAAGATCACTTATGCTAATAAGAGAATGGCAAATATGCTAGGGTACACTCCGGAAGACGGTATTGGTAGACCGATCTGGGACTTCCTCAGTGAAGAATCTAAAGCTATTGTGAAATCGAATATTGATAAAAAGTTAAAAGGTATCGATGATAGCTATGAATTGGAACTGATACAGAAAGACGGTTTACCTATCTGGACATATCTGAATGCGAAAGCTCTTTTCGATAAGGAAGGCAAGTTTTTGGGCTCCGTAAGCATGTTCACCGATATCACAAAGCGGAAAGAAGCAGAACAAGCTTTGGCAGAGATTGCGATAGCTAGAAAAAAAGAAATCCATCACCGAATTAAAAATAATTTGCAGGTGATATCTTCACTGCTTGACCTCGAGGCCGATAAGTTCAGAAACAGAAAGAATATTAAAAATTCAGAAGTCCTTGAAGCCTTCAGGGAAAGTCAAGACCGCGTTATTTCGATGGCTTTGATACACGAAGAATTGTATAGAGGTGGAGGACTTGACAAGCTGAACTTTACACAGTACGTTGAAGAACTATCCGAGAACCTTTTCCGTACATACTCCATTGGAAATAACAATATCTGTCTGAAGAAGGACTTTGAAAGTGACGAATTCTTCGATATGGATGTTGCTGTCCCATTGGGAATGTTAATTAACGAGCTTATCTCAAACTCCTTCAAACATGCATTTAAAGGTAGAAACGAAGGAGAAATTCAGATAAAACTGCGTCGGGAAGAAAATAGAGCATACATTGACCACACTAATGAAAGCTTGAAGAGCACAACCTTTTCTTTGACTGTTTCGGATAACGGTGTGGGTATTCCTGAAAACCTTGACATCAAAGAGCTTGATAGTTTAGGTCTTCAACTAGTAACTTCCCTTGTCGACCAATTAGATAGTGAGCTTGAAATAAATAGGAAAAACGGGACAGAGTTTATTATCAGGTTTGCAGTGACAGAGAAAAATAGTCAGGTATCAGTTCCTATTTCCCATAGAATAATTAATAAAACCTACATTTAAGAGGTGCCTCTTTCCAGGCAACTCCTAAATTTCTAAATTTTTATAAATTTATTTAAAGAAAAGTGGCAGTAGCTGAAAATCAGGCTTCCATTGAATAAAGCTGGGTTTCAAGTCCTTTGACCGCTGCAAGATAGTCATTCTTGCCCCCGAAGAGTTTTACAATTTCAAGCGGAGTCCCTATCCTATCAAAAGGCTGCACCTTGAGCACGCTCATGTTTTCAAGGTTTTCGATACCGTCTTCGGCATATTTGTCCAGCAGTGCAGAAAGGATTTGCTGTGCCTGTTTTCCGTATTTGCTAAAATAATCGCCCTTTTTTACCCGCTCAGCCCTCTCTTTTCGGCTTAACGGAGGGCGGTCGAAAGCTACGTGGCAGATCAGGTCAAAGGGGTCCAGGTTTTTTCCGACTTCTTCGGCAAGGGCTTCGAGCAAAATTCCCTGTGTTTCGAGTTCCTTGAGGATTGCCTGTTTTTTCTCGGCTTCGTTCCAGTGTTTTAAAAAAGAATCAAGGGACTCAAAATCCTTGAGTACGGTTTTTCGGGTGTAATCTTTAAGGGATTCGGTTATCAGTCTCCCATCCGGGCCGTAGTACTGGGTGCGTTCGGTTACGATGGAAACTTCGACGTCGCTAACATAGTATTTTTCGTTTCCTCTTTCCTCTCCTTCGCCTTCTCCTTTAATCCCTTTTCCATCTCTTTTTTCGTCGGGATCAAATATCTCAACGGGTTCGCCATCAAAATCGGGGTCGGCAAAGAGTTCGGTTGCTTTTTTAAAGTCCATTATCGTAAAATAGAATTTTCCGTAATCTTCATTGATCCGCGTGCCTCTGCCTATTATCTGCTTGAATTCGGTCATGGACTCGATGCGCTTATCCAGAACTATCAGCTTGCAGGTCTGGGCATCTATTCCCGTACTCATTAATTTTGAGGTAGTTGCAATAACAGGATAACGGCTTTCAGGGTCTATGAAGCTGCCAAGCTCGGCTTTTCCTTCCGGGTTATCCCCTGTAATCCTCATGACGTATTTCCGGTTTTCGGCAGCGAGATCCGGGTTTTCGTTTACAAGGGCTTTCCTCATGCGTTCGGCATGCTCTATATTCTCGCAAAAAACTATAGTTTTGTCAAACCTGCTATTCGCTTTCAAAAACTCCGTGACCTTTTCTGCTACCAGCTCAGTCCTTCGCTCAAGCATGAGATTTCTGTCAAAGTCCTTCTGGTTGTAGATCCGGTCTTCAATTAGTTTTCCGTATTTATCCACCTTGTTTTTCTCCGGCCTCCAGCCCAGGAGGTCTTTATCCAGGTCAATGCGGATAACCCTGTAAGGGGCAAGAAATCCGTCTTCAATTCCCTGCCTCAGGGAGTAGGTATAGATCGGCTCTCCGAAATAATGGATGTTGGAGATGTCCTTTGTTTCCTTTGGAGTTGCAGTTAGACCGATATGGGTTGCGGAAGAAAAATATTCGAGGATATCTCTCCAGGCCGAGTCTTCGGCTGCGCTGCCTCGGTGGCACTCGTCAATGATAATAAGGTCAAAAAAGTCAGGAGAAAACTGCTTGTAGATATTTTTATCTTCTTCGGTGCCGGATACCGCCTGGTACAGGGACAGATAGATCTCATACGACTTTTCAGCTTGTCGGTTCTGGATTTTAGTCATGGCAGTTCCGAAATGCTTGAAATCGTTAATTTTGGTCTGGTCAACAAGGATGTTCCGGTCTGCCAGGAAAAGAATGCGTTTCTTTGCCCCTGCTTTCCAGAGCCGCCAGATAATCTGAAAAGCCGTGAGCGTTTTTCCAGTGCCGGTTGCCATAACTAGAAGGATTCGGTTCTGGCCTTTCGCAATTGCTTCTATTGTCCGGTTAATAGCTATGCGCTGGTAGTAGCGCAGAGGTTTGTTCGAATCGGTAAAATAGTCCTGGGTTATAATCTTCTGCTCGTTTTCATCAAGTCCTTTCCAGGCACAGTATTTCTGCCAGAGAAACTCAGGGGAAGGGAACTGATCCAGCGGAATTTCTTGCTCTACCTTTCCAAGAGTGCCTGTTCTGTCGTGCAGCAGAAACGCATCTCCATTCGAACTGAAGACAAAAGGAATGTCCAGCATATCAGCATACACAAGTGCCTGCTGCATACCATCCCCTACAGTACTTGTGTTTTTCTTAGCTTCAACCACTGCCATTGGTAGGTTGGATTTGTAAAAAAGAATATAATCGGCTCTCTTTTCCTGCCCTCTGCTTGCAGACGAGCCTTTGACAATTATCCTGCCGTTTGTAAGCTTTACTTCTTCGCGAATCTGGCGCTCTCTCCAGTTAGCCTGTTTGATTGCAGGTGTTATGAACTTCGTACAAATGTCTCGTTCACTCAGTTCTTTTTTGTCCATGTCATCCATCTGGCAGTCATCCGGCAGATTTTGCGATCTAATAGTAAAACTTGTTTGTTTATTTAATTGTTTATTTCATTATTCTAATCATTAAATTTTTTTGTGTTTTAGTCGAAGTATTTTTCGGAAATATATTTATCTCCTGATACATTCAAGCCTTTAAGGGGATTTTATGGTACAGGGATACAAACTGTTTATAGGTGGGGAGTTTAGGGATTCTTCAACCGGGCAGGTTTTTGATGATATCAATCCGGCTACTCTGGAAAACCTGGCAATACTGCAGGTAGCTGGAAATGAGGATGTGGAAAGGGCAGTTGAAGCTGCAGAGGCGGGGTTCAGGATATGGAGCGAAATTCCGGCTCCACGGAGAGCCAGGGTGCTTTTGAAGGCGGCCCGGATTCTGCAGGACAGGAAGGAGGAACTTGCTGTCCTTATGACAAAAGAGATGGGAAAGATCTTGCCCGAGGCCAGGGGAGATGTACAGGAAGCTATAGACATTACATATTATGCTGCAGGCGAAGGGAGGCGAATGTTCGGAGAGACCACAACTTCCGAACTTAAAGAAAAATTCTGCATGACTGCTTTAAGGCCTATAGGAGTGGTGGGCATTATAACTCCCTGGAATTTTCCTATCGCAATCCCGGGCTGGAAAATCATGCCAGCCATTGTGGCTGGAAATGCAGTTGTTTTCAAACCTGCAAGTGATACTCCTTTGCTTGCCATTCGGCTGGTAGAAATACTGACGGATGCCGGCCTGCCTCCGGGTGTTGTAAACCTGGTATTCGGGTCAGGTGGAACTGTCGGAAAGGCAATAGTCCGGCATCCGCGCATTAAGGCTATTTCTTTTACGGGCAGCCTTGAGACCGGGAAATGGATAATGGAAGAATGTGGAAAAACCATTAAACGGGTTTCTCTGGAACTGGGAGGCAAAAACCCTGCAATTATTATGGATGATGCAAATCTTGAACTGGCTCTTGAGGGCGTACTCTGGGGAGCTTTCGGGACGACCGGACAGCGCTGTACGGCAACGAGCAGGCTTATTTTGCACGAGAAGATAAAGGATGAGTTCATTAACCGGCTGCTTGTAAAAACGAGAACGCTAAGGGTTGGAAACGGGCTTTTACCTGAAACGGATATCGGGCCTGTAATTAGCAAAGTTCAGCTTGAGAAAATAGAGAGGTATGTAAGGATAGGAAAAGAAGAAGGAGCAACTCTTTTGCTGGGAGGAAAAACCATAGACCCCGGTCTTCCCGGTTATTTCTTCGAGCCCACAATATTTACGGATGTCCGGCCGGAAATGACGATTGCACAGGAAGAGATTTTCGGGCCGGTGCTGAGTGTGCTTACGGTCTCAAGTCTTGAAGAAGCAATAGAGGCTGCCAACAATACAAAGTACGGACTTTCTTCGGCAATCTACACTGGAAACATTGGAAATGCCTTTAAGGCGATTGAAAAAATCGAAGCCGGAATCACTTATGTTAATGCTCCGACAATAGGTGCCGAAGTCCACCTTCCCTTTGGGGGCATAAAAGGAACCGGAAACGGTTTTCGAGAAGCAGGAACCGAAGCGATTAAGGAATTCACTGAAGTAAAAGCAATATATATAGATTACAGCGGCAGGCTGCAGAAAGCGCAGATCGATTCGGATGGGGTTCAAGAAAGGGGAGGGATTAATTCTGAATCAGGGGAATCGGGAAAGCTCTGAAAAAGCAGGCATGTTCGAAGGATCGTTCAAAGAACCGTTTGAAGGACCGTTTGAAGGACCGTTTGAAGGACCATTTGAAGGACCGTTTGATATTGTTAGCCCCAAAGCCAGGGAAATCATTGAGCAGGACTGCGACACTATTTCTGCCTGCATGGCCCGGCCCTATCCTCTGGTTGTGGACAGAGCAAGAGGTTCCATAATCGAAGATATTGACGGAAGAGAATATATTGACTTCGTTGCAGGGATCGCGGTCATGAATGCCGGCTATTCTAACCCGGAAGTCAAAACTGCCATTTCTGCACAGCTTGAAAAAATAACCCATGTAGGATACGGTGACTTTTACGCCGAGCCGCCTGTGAAACTTGCAAGAAAACTGAAAGAACTTTCAGGTTATTCTAAGGTTTTTTACTGCAATAGCGGGACCGAAGCTGTGGAAGCTGCAATAAAACTCGCTTGCTGGAAAACAAAGCGGCAAGGTCTTATATCGTTTTATAATTCCTTTCACGGCCGCACGCTTGGTGCTCTCTCCCTTACCTGCTCAAAAATCAGGCAAAAAGAGCACTTCCCTGCAATCCGTACAGCTCATTCCCATTATGCATACTGCTACCGCTGTCCCATGAAACTCGAATACCCGTCCTGCGGCATAGAATGCGCCAAAGAGATCGAAAACCTTATTTTCCGGCGGGATTTAAGCCCTGAAGATACGGCTGCCGTCTTCGTAGAACCAGTCCAGGGTGAAGGGGGGTACATAGTTCCTCCGGCAGAGTTCCATAAGGAAGTACGAAAAATTTGCACTGATAACGATGTTCTCCTCGTGGCCGATGAAGTCCAATCTGGCTGTTTCCGGACAGGCCCATTTCTTGCCATGGAGAATTTTGATGTCAGTGCCGAGATATCCTGCCTTGCAAAAGCCCTCGGGGCAGGCCTGCCACTTGGCGCAATGCTTGCAGACAGCAGCCTTATGGACTGGCCGCCTGGTGTCCACTCAAACACATTCGGAGGAAACCTCCTGGCTTCGGCTGCATCGTTCGCTTCCCTCGAATTCCTGGAGAGGAAAGTCACGGAAAAAAGAGTAAAGGAACTGGGCTCGCATATCCGGCAGCGCCTAAAAGAGCTTCAGGAAAAATTTCCCTGCATGGGAGATGTCCGCGGGCTCGGCCTGATGATAGGAATTGAAATAGTAAAATCCGACAAATACAGGTTCGATAAATCCATAGATCCTTTTCGAAGGGATAAAATACTCAGGGAGGCTTTTAAAGAAAGGATCCTGCTACTTCCTTGCGGGGATTCAGTAATTCGATTTTGTCCTCCCCTTGTCATGATGGACGAAGAAGCTGACATGGGGTTGGAGAGATTTGAGGAGGCTCTTAAAAGGGCTATAATGTAAAAAATCTTCACGTTTTCAAAATCCCGAACACAAGAAAAATCTATTGAGAAAAAAATGCCCATGAAACCGGAATAGTTGTCTCAAACCGTTATTGCAATTTTTCTCTGATTTGCATATTTTCTCCAACTACATCTTTCAGATCTCTGACTTCTCCGTTCTTTTACGTTTCAGTCCCAGTTTTAGTGGATCTTGTTCGTGAATTTTGAAAATATCTTTTCATAAATTATACTTTCTTTCTTCCCATCTTCTTTCGTACATACCGTAAAACCCCATACGAACAACCCAATAGAAGCATAATCTTAAAGGGTTTTTCACCTGCATTAGGTAGTTCTTTGATTTTTTCATGATCGAATTTTGGTTTCTGACCTTTCTTTTTTGGAGGAAATTGTTGACTCATTAAGGTTTCACCTCTTCATACAATTTGCAACCATGTTTTAATTCTTGCTTTAGAGGATCTTGCTCACGAATATCTTGGAAGGTTATAGAAGCACCGTGAGCTAAAAAGCCCTGGTGGAGATTCTGGTATTACCTCTATTTAAGATCAGCACACAAACGGTTAACTTCCTAATTGAGAACATTTTCAACGATGCTGTATAAAAGCCAGATTTATTGCAACAAAACCATCCAGCTTAATATCGCTGAATAATTTAACAAGCTTTGTGGAAATCGGTGCAATTTATAATGCTTTCCCTTTAACCGATTACCAGTGGAATCCTTTTTTATATGATCGTCAATTTTTACTAAAAGTGTATATAATAAGAAGCACAAATTAATCATGCTGGTTGAAAATATGCAAAGTATGAAGGTTAATATGAAAAAATTGGGTCATATTGGCACTATTGTTTCGTTTTTGATTATGTTTGTTGGTATAGTGGGCTTTTTTGCATACGCTGACAATAACTCTATTACTCTTATAATAATGAGCTTTGCAGCATTATTTTCGTCTTTTAATATGCGTACAGAGAAAGATCAACCCATATTGCGATTTGCAGTAGGCGTATGTATTGCTCTAGCACTTTTTTCGCAAGCGATTCTTATGCACAACCAGTATTTTGCTACATTTGGGCTTGTGGCCCTTGTAATTTTTATGATAGATTATGTTAAACAATCAAAACATATGTGAGTGTCCATAAAGTTCTGTAAGTGCATATTCGAATTTACACTACATAGGTTTAAGGCAAAACCTGTGCATTTTTGCAAAAATCTTATTTTTCAGGATGCTTTGATATACGAACGTTTCCGCATAGAATGTTCGTATTCATACAGCGACGTTGTGGATCAAATAATCTTCGAGAGGTTTAGTTCCACAAATGACGTAAATAAATATTTAACTTTTGTAACATTAAAAAAGGGTTATTGCAAATGTTGAAACTTATCAATCTAGTAAAAATTCAGTGAAGATCATAAAAACACGAAATCATTTCGGCTCTTCGTCATTCTCTATGGATAAGATGATTCCCAATTCAAGACCAAGTTGGTTTTTATGAGGATATCCACATAAAACGACGAAGAGCCATCATTTCAAGGATAAAACAACGAGTTGTCTGGAAATAATTGCACATTCATTACTTCTTCAGACTTTTATTTCTTCTCCTTTCAACACGGCTTCTTCCTTTACTCTTACTTCTTTGGTCGTGTTTCCATAGCTCAGTTTGTATGGGCTTGAAGGTGCAGTATCGAACTGCGTCCCGCCTGGGATCGAACCATCTGTCGAATACGGCACTGTAAATCTATACCTGCCTTGAGAATCCGAAGTCGTTGACTGCGAGTATTCAAAGGTCCTATTTTGCCCTGTGAGAATTGTAGTACTTATTTTGACTTTCTCGTTAGGAGAAGCAGTTCCCGTTACGTTTGCACCTTTAACATATTCGAAAATCTTAACAAAGCCTGTATTTACTTCCGGGATATTACCTTCAAATAATAAATTATAAAGCCGTTTATAAGTAACTTCATCGGTTTGGTCTGCCCATGTTTCATGAACCAGACGATAATGCTTAAAACCGTCTCCATCAAAAAATTGCAGTCGTGCCTCCATGGAGTTGTAGTAGCGAGTTGAAGGCAGGAGTTGATATTCATTTCCTACCCGGTAAGGCTGAAAGTATCCTGCATTATCAAGGGTCCATTCATGCATTGCACCAAATATACCTCTGCCATTATCATAATCGGAAGCCATAAATTCGCTGGACATGATGTAGCGTGCACCCATCTTGCCCGGTCTAGGGTCTACACCCTCAAGCACTGCATTTGCTTCTTCTTCTGATTGAGCAGTGAAAAATGTCGCAGCTCCGGGCTGGTTCGTTTCATTAATGCTTCCCCTGCGTCCTCCTATTCCTGCTTGGAAAGGGTTGGCATTTGGCATCCTATGTCCTATGGTTTCTATAAAGTGGCCAAAGTCCCACCATGACATAACACCATACGCCGAATCTGGATATTTGAAAGATTCCCCATTTTGGGGAGCGTCATAAATGGCATTATAGTCCATCCCGGGGTCTGGAGTGTTTGTGCGAAGCCATATACATGCTTCGAACCACTCATTTGAAGGATCATTTGAACCACCTGTATACAGCATTGCAGTACTATATACCGGAATAATCAGAACTAAAAAGATAGCAATAACCGCAAGGACCTGTTCTATTTTGAAAAATTTTAAGGAATGTGGAATATCTGCAAAAGATTTCACATTAGCTTTAAACTTTTCATCTAACTCACTCCATTTAACCTTTTCAAGCAGTAAGCCTCCTACATAAGCAGCTAAAATTGAAGCATTTACTGAATAATAGTATGCAAAACGGTTCTGACCGTAGTTTGCGAGAAGAATAAGAACACTCCAGACAAAAAGAAACACTTCTTCAGGTTTCAGCTTTCGCGAAATGTTTGCAATCAGGATAAGTATTCCGAGGAGTGAAGCAAGGAACACATATGGTGTAAAGTTTCCATAAGCTTTAGAGAGAGTGAAACCATTTACATCAAAAAACAAAGAATAAATTTCTCCAACCGTAGATGGTCCGCCTGTTTGAATTCCAAAAATCATGTTTGGAGCGCCAATAACAGTAGAATAAAGTGATGGGGCAACGATGCTTAATGCAATCAATCCGAAGGCACTAATTCCAAATATTGCCAGAGGGTAGTAACGAGAATCAAAACCTCTTTTTCTGAAAGCTTTTTCAACATAACTCATGGCTGCAAAACCAATTATCACTACCAGAGCTACAATGACAGTGAACCATGAATAGTCAAAAACATTAGCAAGTCCTAGTTCAGGGTGGACAGAAGGTAATATGAGCAGCGCACTTATGAAAAATGTGGTTATTCCTACAATCCCAAGGTAGTCGCTTGACTCTTTACGTAAATTGTTAAGAATATACTGGAATACAGCATACATTAGAGTAATGAATGCGAAGAGAGAAGCTCCTGGCCATGAAAGTTGGTAGGCAGAATACATTATTCCAGCTATAATAGAGTATATAAAAGGCTCTATCATGTCCTT
>JAUPKV010000502.1 GCA_030837265.1 Methanobacteriota archaeon | reverse complement strand
TTGGAGAATGGGTCCCGTCGAACTGACCAGTGTCTTTGTTTATCTCTCGTTGACCGAACAAACTGGCATCCATTTTCATCAGGCAGCGTTTCATAACGACCCTCGTCATAATCGAACACTACCTCAAACAGCCAGTTCTGTTTAGTATAATCTTCAGCAGGCTGGTAAGGAGTACTATTTCCATATCGAATACATTTCAAGTAGCGGTTGGCTAAAAGGTCATGATTGCGGTTATTCTCATGGGCCTGAGATATATCCACACCTACGGAGTCCTCTGCTTGATATTCGTAAATAATTGCATTGCCTTTATCATCATAACTTTCAGATATCAACCAGCTAAAAACATGTTCTTTACTTGAAGGATCAAAAATACGACTTTCTTCTGTTTTTCCGTATAGCGTGGTAATGTTATCTTTTGAAATCGACCGCCAATGAACTTCCCCCTTTGGGTTCGTCCAGCGTTCGATTCGAGCAAACGTGCCCTCTATTCTAGGTAAATAACGCTGTATTTTAAAGGTTCCGTCTTCAGAGTTTAATGGATCTCGTCGCCATTTTCCATTTTTGAAAACCAAAACTGGTACAAGATCTTCGGCACCGGAAAGGATAAAAACGTCAGATTCTTCTGAATCTTCTGAATCCTGATATTTAGGGAGACCTTTGTCGGTCTTCCGAGTAATGGACGGCAGTGAAAGACTCCACCCAAAGCCGAAGGGACCGTTGCCTGAGCCAGAGTCATATGAGAGTGAGAGTTGTGGGCCAAATCCGGAACGACCAGGTGTTGTAAAAATAGGGACGTTAAGGGATCCGGTTCCGGTCACGGGATTTGCAGCGAATTTCTCTCCGATACCGCTAATCGCTCCGCCGCCTTTAGGTAATGATATTGATGGTAACTTTGGCTGGCTTTCGCTTGATTCAGACACCTTTGATTTATTTTCTGGCTTACTCGTGAAATTAGACATGTGACATCCCACCTACTCTCTGAAAAGGCTAGCCCTGCCACCAGAGCCTTACTTGTTCCCCTGTTAACTATAAGCAGGAAAAAAGAGCCAGAAAATAAACAATGGAGCAAGGAACATGTTCAGATGGTAATAATGACCCCTAAACGACATTGATTATATTAGTATTCTATATTAGGCTTTTCACACTTATAATTTATTTTAAGTGGTCAGCTCACATTTTTAAAATTCTTAGAAGTAGAGAGTTCATATAAAGCTTTTTTGAGACAATGAGAATTTAGAACAAGAGTTTGAGAGTTATCACATCGTCAATTTTAGATAAAAATCAGACAATATATAAAACAGAAGTGGCTTTTATTTAGCTAATACTTATTTATCTTCAAAGTGATTTTGATATTTATTTCAGGCTTCAGAGATTGATATCGAGAACTATTGTATCAAAGTAGAAAATCAATCTTCGAGGATTGCCCAGTCAGGCCAAAGGAGAAACACTCAAGATCAAAGGTGATGGATTCAGAGTCCAGTTTCGTAGGAATTCATGCGTTCGAATCCCAATCCTCGCACCAAACTTTACCTCTTTTGATAACCGTATTCTCGTTTACAGGTTTTCTAGAATTACAGCCGATAATAAGATACTTTTTACCTTTATGTTTTCAACTATAAATTGTATTATTTCTTCCTCTCCTTGAAAAGTGATCATATCAAGACCCTCTATTAAAACATCAAGAAAGTATTTTTTACCACATTCAGGGCATTTTACCTCAACTAGCATTTTCAACACCTATCCGCAGTTTTTATTAACAAAATTCCAGAGCACAATATAAAGAAACAAGGCCTGATTAGAAAGACCTCAGAAACATTGGATCTATGTGCTCGATTGCTCCATCGCCCTCTAAAATGACTTCTATTTCTTCTTTTCCAATTCCAACAACAGTACCTTTCCATTTCTGGTTTTCATATCTGAGAGCCATTACGGTTTCAAAAGCTTGTGTGTTCATCTTGTTACGTTCCTTTTCGTTTCTTAGGGCACTTTGCCCTTATTACAATATATCTATTATTGATTAAAGTATATAAACTTTAATTGGAAAGAACAAAATTTTATTTTTTATTAATTTCTTAAAATAGGGCCTGTATAGTGCATAAATATTTCTCAATTCATATAGATAATATTTTATAAAATCTATGTACTTTAAGCAACAATAACTCATTGTACAAGAAAATGGATAGGATAAAAGAGTTAATAACATGGTAATTAGTAGAAAATGCAAAATATCCAGATGGAATAAAATTCAGAATGCATTGAAGAATGAAAAGAACATTGAAAAAGCATACATAATTTTGAACAATTCAGGCTCACAAATGAGGAAAACTGCACAATTGCTCAGCAATAGTAGAGAGAAAATGATTCTTGCAAGGCATAGGATATTATAAACTCCACTCTTTTACTGACTCAGTACCAAAATCCAGTGATGAACGTAAAATTAAAAATCACTAGATTTTGGACCAGAGTCTCTTTTACTGCATAAAGAATATATAGTTTAAATTGTAAGAAACGAATATGACCGGGGAACCTAACAGACCATCTAACACCGTACCTATGAAAATTCTATGTAATATGGTTCTAATCCCTGACAGAAAAGATGAAGTAGAATATTTCACTGTTGACAGTAGAGGATACCCAACCCCGACGAAAACCGTATATGCAAAAAGAGAAGCTACAATAATTGCAGGTCACAGAGAACGAAATAGTCTTATAGTTACACCTCAGGACCGCGTATTTACTGGCGTTTTTGGGAATAATGGGCGCCTGTCTTCCGTGGGAAAAGATTTAGAAGGGCAGGAACTTACGGTTGTTGTGCATATTCCTGAAGAAAATTGATTCTTTTTTCACTCTTTTAACATGAGAACAACATATCAGGCATTAAACTCTAGTTGTGGTAAAAAGTTAGGTCAAAAGCGCCAGTTAAAAAGCCTGGTTTCGTAGGAATTCATGCATTTGAATCGCACCTTTTGCATCAAACTTTTTTCAGTGATTTATTTTAAGCCATTCTGAGCTATTTTCTCAGATGCCTTGATGAACAGCATTTAATATAAAAAATTGAACGGTGAGCTTCTTAAAGTCTGTGAATACGCTATAAATTGATCACCGGTGTTTCGTAGGTACGTCCTCAAGTATTTGATGTTGGCAAGCAAGGTCAACGGTGAACGAATCAAAAGCTTTTCGCGAGGGCGTTCAGGTATTCGAATCTCTTCTCCCGCACTAAAAGTGCAATTGCAAACCAACCTGCTCTGCACCCTTCAGCACCAACAAATACTTTTTTAACCATAATTAAGGTTCGCAGTTTACACATATAGAACCTTTTGGAGGGGGTTTGGAATAGAATAATTTGTAAATATTGAAAGGGTATCTATTTCCACCCGTGGAGCTGCTTCCTGTCCTAAATGCCATAAACTTTCCAGTGAGTGCACACAACCGATGAAGCTCCAAGAGAAAAGACAGTCTCACCTGTAAGGCATGTGGTCATCGGTTGGGTAAAGGTAGGAGTGGGTTGGTAGGTGGTTCCCAGTAATGTCTATCAATAATCTGTGAATTTATTGAAACCATTGGACGCAGGTGGCTTAAAATCAAAGTTGCGCTGGCGCACCCCGCTGCAAGCAACGGAGTATGTTCACGCCATCACTCGAAATTCCGTAAAAGAAGACAATAAACCTAATAGGTTTAGTTCTAGCAGAAGTTAACAATCGAAAAATGGGATTGATAAATAATATTATCATCAACGGTTACCGGGGAAGTTTTCCATCC
>JAUPKV010000501.1 GCA_030837265.1 Methanobacteriota archaeon | reverse complement strand
CATATTTGAGGGCTTTTACTTTTCTTCGGATGCCTCCTTTCAGCTCAAGCCCTCTTGCCTGCATTGCATTGAAAATTATGCTACATTCTTCGAGCATCGTTGGAGCAAAGCTGACCGCAGAGGATAGCATAAACGCAATTTCATAAGGAATACCTATTCTGTAATTTTTTCCTCCGAGTTTAATTTCGAAAAAACGGACAAAAGCATCAATGAGCATCCCCGGATGAGTTGTGGCAATCAAAAGCATCGCGGCGCTCAGTGTGGTCATAAAACGGAAAGATTGATACAGCCCGTAGAAGGCTCCATCGGCATGGAAATAGATCCCTCCTGTGAGAGGGCCTACAAGTGGGAAGGAAGAGGGAATTAAAGTAAACAGCGGGTCTTTGGCCCAGTAATAGAAAAGAGCCTGGGAGACTGTAAAACTCAACACAATACTCAAGAAGACGATGGATATTGCTTTAATCCTGCTTTTGGAGGGTCTTAAAATGAACCAGAAAGGTATAGTTGATAAGAATAATACTACCAGCAAATCCGGAGTCCCGAGCACAACACTTAGCACCGAAATTCCAAAGAGCCAGAGTAATTTTACTCTTGGGTCAAGCCTGTGAAGCAGGCTGTCTCTTTGTTCATAGCGAAAAAGACTTTTCAAATCAGAATCCTCCATAGATTATTTTTCACACAGAAGTAAATAATAATCAAACTATTTCTTACTTTTCATAACAGACTTAAACTTAAAGGTATAATGAAGAGACAGATAGTATGAATTCCGTAACGGAGAAAATTACGTTTGTCAAGCCAAGCACACATATAAAGCTTGAGAAACTTACATACAGCTATCCCCATTCAAATTCCCAGGTACTTTCTGACATAAATCTTGAGTTTGAGAAAGGGGAATTCGTGCTCCTTGTAGGCCCTAGCGGCTGTGGGAAAAGCACTCTTGTCCGCTGTCTTAACAGGCTGGTGCCGGAGATATCGGGAGGAAGCTTTTCAGGGCGCGTCCTGCTCAATGGAAAAGAGCTCAGAAATGAAAAAATTCACAAGCTGGCCCTTGAAGTGGGAATGGTATTCCAGAACCCCGAAACTCAGCTGTTCTGTCTGACAGTAGCCGAAGACATCTCCTTCGGGCCCGAAAATCTGGGCCTGCCAAAGACAGAGGTGCTGTCCCGAGTGGAAAAAGCTCTCAAAGCAGTCAGGCTGGAAAAGCTCAGGAACAATTTCATCTTCACACTTTCGGGAGGAGAGAAACAGAGGACTGCAATTGGAGGAAATCTGGCAATGGAACCTGAAATCCTTGTCCTTGACGAACCGACATCGGATCTGGACCCTGTCGGCACAAAGGAAGTGATTGAGCTACTCAGGAGACTGAACGAGGAAAAGCAGACTACACTAATCCTGATAGAACACAAACTAGATTCAGTTTTCGAAATGGCAGACCGTATGCTTGTTATGGATGAAGGCAGGCTTATTCTGGATGGCAAACCATCTGAACTCCTATATCATGAGGAAGAAAAACTCAAAAAACTTGGGATCCATCCTCCTCAGCTCACCGAGATTGCCCGCTTTCTGGGTCCAGACTCCGGAGCTTCAATAGATCCATCCTATGAAAAGATTCTAAAACACTTGAATGAACTCCTGAAGTCGCATTCTGTCGAGAACCAGCAAAGCCCGGACAGAAAAAAACCTGAAAATTCCACCTCTATTTTGTCTTCAAAAGAAAGCCTTCCCTATGTGCAGATAGAGAACCTCTGCTACAGGCTAGAAGACGGTACGGAAATCCTGAAAACCATTAATCTGGATATCAAAAAAGGAGAGTTTCTTGCGCTTCTTGGGCACAACGGAGCAGGGAAGACAACCCTGGCAGGCCACTTAATAGGATTCTGCAGGCCTTCCTGTGGAAAAATCCTGCTCAATGGAAAAGACATAGAAGGATATTCAACAGCGCAGCTGTCACAGCAGGTTGGATATCTTTTCCAAAATCCGGATTCGCAGATCTTTATGGACAGTGTGGAAGCAGAAGTCCGATTTGGGCTTGAAAACCTGGGGATGCCCGAAGAGAAAATCGAAAAACTGGCAAATGAAGCATTGGAAATAATGGAACTCTCAGAATACAAAAAGAGACATCCGCATTCTCTCTCAAGAGGGCAAAGGCAGCGCCTGGCTGTAGCTTCCATTCTTGCTCTCGAGCCGGATCTTATTGTTCTGGATGAGCCGACTACAGGGCAGGACAGAGGGCATATACTCAAGTTAATGGATAAAATTCGGGAACTGAACAAACAAGGGAAGACAATTGTTCTTATAACACATGATATGGAGCTTGTAGCAGAGTATGCGGAAAGAGTTGTCTTAATGAAGCATGGAAAAATCTTACTGGACGGAACTACGGAAAACGTATTCTTAAGCCCGGTGGAGTTGGATGAAGCCGGGCTTATTCCTCCCCTCGTTTCCAGACTTGCACTGGACCTTAGAAAACAAGGAATCAATAGCCCTCCGCTGCTAACTGTCTCCAAACTGAAAAATTTTCTCATGGACCATTGCCCGGAGTTACGGGATTGAAATTGCCGAATTTTTCAGCCATTATATCACGCGACAGGTTCTATTAATATTAAAAAAGGAAAGACGCTCAGACTCACCTGAATCTTCTTTGTATTTTGTAGTGAGTTAATTACTTTCGATAAATTAACACTTGTATAAAGTTTATTACTTTCAATAAATTAACACCGTCTAAAATTCCTTTTTATCAACCTCCTTAATCTGTCACAAACTCTACTTGACTCTCATTTTGGAAGAAACGTCTTTCCTTAGATCAATTTGTGCCCAATAGAAGTACCTGTCCTCAGAAACATCGCTCTGAGAACTGGCCTTCCTTTTTAAGGTAAGATCACCTTCTTCTGTATTTTACCGTAGCTGCCACCTGTTTCGAAGTAACTGTCCGCCCATTGAACGTACCTGTTGCCGAAGCAATGTTGGTCACCGACCGTGCACTTATGTCAGCCTGAGTTACAGTGTATGTGGCTTTACCT
>JAUPKV010000500.1 GCA_030837265.1 Methanobacteriota archaeon | reverse complement strand
GTAAAACCTCTGGCAAGTCGTCTAAAACTTATACCTTATATAGTATGTAGACAATGCCAATAAATACAATATTAAATTATTTTAACGGTAATAATCGAGGTCAATTGTTATGGTTATGGAAGAAGAACTTAATAATAAATTAATAGATGTTTTACCGATAATTCAAGAGAGGAAAATGAATGAAAATCTGTATTTTGTTATAAAGACATTTAAAAGTCCGCTTGATTTATGGATATATCAAGAAATTATTTTTTCTATCAAACCGGATATTATTATTGAAATTGGTAATGCTTATGGCGGAAGTTTACTTGCTCTTGCCCATTTTCTTGACAATATTAATCATGGAAAAATAATTGGTGTTGATATAGGACATTTCCCTATTGATGAGTTTGTAAAGAAACATCCTCGTATAACTTTAAAAAGTGGTGATGCATGTGAACTTTTCGATGAGGTAAAAGAACTGGTAGGGGCAAAAGATAAAGTATTAATTATAGAAGATAGCTCACATGAATACGATAATACTATTAATGTTTTAAGGAAATACGGGGATTTAGTAAGTATTGGAAGTTATTTTATTGTTGAAGATGGCATTTGTCATCATGGATTGGAAGTAGGTCCTGATCCCGGGCCATATGAAGCAATTACTGATTTTATAAAAGAAAATGATAGATTTATAAGCGATAGAGCAAAGGAATCATTTTTAATTACATGGAATCCAAAAGGATATTTAAAAAGGATAAAATAAAAAACTCATTATGTGCAGAGTTGATCCCAAAACTCTAAACGTCTTCATTTTTAAATAATCCATTTATTGCCCCTCATAACCATAACCTCGTATTCTATTAAGACGTTTTTTGTCACAAAACTTGTGGGTTAGTAAAAAAGTAAATCCTGTTTTTTATGGTTTTAGATCCATAAGCTCTTGACAAAGTGATATACGGTAATATCAGTATTCTTCTTACGTTACTTTTTCCTAAGCCTCCATCCAACCATACAGGCAGATCAAGCTTCCTAATAATCTAAAATCTGGAGCAAAGGTAATTCTATCAGATTTGTATCCAGTTGAGTTATTTATGTTCGAACTTCCATTATTGGATTTAGATAAATCTGATGTTTCTTTAACTTCTGGCTCACCTGTTATAACAGTAGGGACAGGATTATCTTGATACACAAACACCATTGGGACTTCCTTAATCCCTATAAGACTTGCTTTTGAGTCAAAGATCTTATATATCTCGTCCATTAAAGGCTTTTCGACTGTCTTACTACTATTAATCCCTACTTGAAGAACTCCATCTATTGAATAACCAAAGGCTGTAACAGGGCCATTTGGATACTCATATTTTGACATTTCCGAGATAGCTCCTTGATATACATTGTTAAGTTTATCAAGCCACTGCTTTCTCTCTTCCGAAGTTGTAAAAGAGGGTATATTTCCATAAGCAGCAATAAAGTTCGGATCACTTTTTAGTTTATTAATTGTTTCCGGGCCAAAAGTAAGTGGCAAGCTTTGTGGAGTGATATCCGTATTGTTTGAATTATTATTACTTGAATTATCAATAATGCCGTCTTCAATTACAGTATTATTTGTCTCACTTACTGTCTGATTTCCTTCCTGCCATTTACCCTGAGCTTTTAGTTCCTTAATTACTGCATCTCTATCTGATGCAGGGTGTTTTCCCGGAAAGGCAACAGACACAATGAAAAGATCTTTATCAATATCTTTATCGGTGAACATTGAATCTATATCGCTTAACATCAACAATGTAGATTCGTTCTGAGTAAACACAGGCTGATCTTCAGTGTTTACATTAGTTCCTATTTCGTTTCTCACTTTTATGGTCTTATCAGGTAGAGGGTTATAGAGCCACTCTTCAACTGTAATTGTAGCCATCGTATAGTTATAATATACATTGATACCGCTAACTGTGCCGATAACTATGTGATCCGAATTGTTAATCTGGTACGGTATTTCAGCAGTATCAATTAACAGCTCCGCTTTAGTTAAATTTGGGGCTAGAAGAACCAAAATAAACGCAACCAGTAATATCGAAAAAGAATTAAGTTGTTTCATGTTTCGTCTGAAGGTAATTTCTTATTCTATCCTGAAATAATTTTTCATAGTGAGTCGTTAATCCCTATTTTTAACAATGTACAGGTTTTACGATAAAATCTGTGCATTGAATAAACCACAAAAATACACAGATCTTACCAAAAAACTTATGAGTTTTTCAAACCAGCCCTTCCAGGACTGTATCAAACTCAGCTTGTCGAGCAGGCTCGAGTCCCATGCTTTCAAGCCTTTTAATTACGCTTTTAATATCCCGGTTCCGCTCTTCAAGCTCTCGGTCGTAATTTGCAACGCCCTCTAACCTTGAATCCGGGGGAAGAATAGAGGTAACAATGTTTGCCCCTGCGTTCAGGCGGGGAACCATTCCGTCTATACCCTCCAGGTCAAGAGAGGCAGGGATCAAGCACTTAGGGAACATTAACCTGAGAATTGCAATAATTTTCAGTTCCGAGAGGTTTGAACTATCCTTGAAATCTGAAAGTGGAGTTCCTTCCTGGGGCAGGAAGGTCATAACTCTGACCATATCAGGATCGTTTGTTTTCATTCCTTTTAAGGACAAAATAGTTGATTCTATATCGTTTCCGACTCCTGTGAGAATTCCATCTTCTATGCAGTATCCCTGCTCCTTTGCAAGACGACGGGCATTGACTCTTCCTTCAAATGACTGTCCCACTCTGAGTCTCTGGTAAAGCTCAGTATCATAAGTTTCCTGGTAAAGTGCAAAGAAATTTGCTCCTTTTTCCCTGGCTTTAAGAAGAGTGGCGTTATCCATCACGCCTGGAGAGATCATTATTGGAAGCCTGAGTTCTTCTTTCACCATCTGGACAATCTCAATGAAGCGATCAGGCTCTTCATGGTAATAGGGATCTTCTCCCATGGTCAGGTCTATCATGTTGAAACCTGCCCCATTTAAGGCTGTGCAGATTTCTTTAATCTCCTCATTGGTCAGACGATAGCGATTAATCTCGTTTTTGCAGTTGTAATAACAAAAAGTACACTTGTTTTTACAGTGAGTGGAAAAATAGATGAAACAGTTAAGAAATATCCTGTTGCCAAAATAATAATCTCTTACTTTTCGGGCTACATAATAAAGCTTTTCCAGATCTTCTTCGGACTCAAGGGAGAGAAGAGCCCTCAGGTTATCGTCAGATAATTGGAAACCGTCAATTATTTTTTCTCCGAATCTGTCCAATTCGTCAAGTTCCATTTTTTGAATCAGAATTTCACCCTCTATAGATATTTAGTACTTACCCAAATCATGTAGGATCTAATTACGAATTTAATATTGTACTATGTTTTAGTCGTCCCATGCTCCTTTAAGCAACTTATTTCAACACAGGCTGGTTGAAATTCCATTATAATAAGATTCAGATCTTGCCGCTCTCTTGATATTCTTAAATTTATGTTTAACCTTAAGCAGCCTCTCGAGTCCAAAGCCTGCACCCATCCAGGGTTTGTCAATACCCCATTCCCTATCGAGAGGTATTGGCCCGACAACTGCTGAAGAAAGTTCCAGGTCTCCGTGCATTACGTCAAGAGTATCTCCATAGACCATACAGGAATCACCTATGATCTCAAAATCAATTTCGAGGTAGTCGAGGAATTCCCGGATTATAGCTTCAAGACTTTCCCGCGTGCAACCCGAACCCATCTGGCAGAAGTTCAGCATTGTGAACTCTTCAAGGTGTTCTTTGCCATCGGATTCTTTCCTGTAACAGGGTCCTATTTCGAAAATCTTAATTGGGTCAGGTAAAACATTATCGAATTTACGTAGATAGTTATAGAGATTCGGAGCAAGCATAGGTCTCAAACAGAGATTTCTATCTATCCTGAATACCTGCCTAGAAAGCTCAGTATCACTATCAATACCCATCCTCTCGACATATTCGACTGGAATGAGGATTGGAGATTTTATTTCCAGAAAACCCCTTTCAACAAAAAATTTTGTAATATCACGTTCAAGTTTTCCGAGATAGTTCTCCTGCTCTTTTGCATAGATTCGCTGCAGATCACCTTTTCTTCTGGTCAGCAGTTCCGATTCAAGCTTACCAAAAGATATTTCCTCATTCAACGAAATTTTTTCACCAGGACTTAAGAGTGCTTCAAGCCTATCAAGCTGGCTCCGTGTAAAAGCCGGAGCATTTGCTGAGACTCTGGCAGGCAAATTTGCAGCTGAGTTTGGTGCAGCAGATATGGGCAAAGATTCTGTTGTGCTTATCGATGTCTGTGCTTGAATTGGATTTTCGAGTGGTTTTTGGTCTCTGGCAACAGATTTCGGCATGGCTTTCTTGATCTTTGGAACGTAAACTGTCTTAACTTTAACACTGTTTTCATTTTCGCTTACTTTTGTGAGGAAATTATTGATATCTTCATCAGAAACCTTGCAGCGCTTGCAGGTTTTTTTATATTTGTAATGCCTGAGTGCCCTAGCTGTCCTGCTGCTCCTTGAGTTATTCACAACAAGCCGGTCTCCGCATTTCATTTCAATATATATTTTCGTTTTCGAGACCTCATTATGCTTGATTTTGTGAAGTGTCCCTGTCCTGGACATCCACAGCCCAGTTGAAGATATCAGAGCACTTAACGGTTTTTTCTCCATAGTGTCACCTCCGATGAATAAAAGTCTGGATGATTTCCAAGAAAAGTATTTCAGAATCCCGGCTTACTAACCTAGCACTGAGTCAGCAATTTGCTAACAGTTACCCGGAAAACAAAAATGTCCTCAAACAACAGAAACAATTTATAGATTTTGGAAAATGACTCCCAGATTCTATAAAAAATTCCAGAGAATGTTATTGCGATCTCATTCGGGATTCAAAAATATAGCGGAAACCCCGGGAATCTAACCCGGCTGAATGAATTTAGAGTCCATTTGATCTACATGATCGGGTTTCCTCCAGGAAATAG
>JAUPKV010000499.1 GCA_030837265.1 Methanobacteriota archaeon | reverse complement strand
GAACAGCAGCAGTATGCGCACTAACAAAGGTGCAGCCGTCAAAGAAAAAATACAGTGGAAAGCCGCCAGCCTGCTTTGCTCCAGCCAGACGGAAAAGGCTTTTTATCAATTCACCCAGAATATGCTGTCCAATGAAAGAAAACTCAAGCTGCAGCTGTATCCACAGCTGGCTTTCGCCCTGGTCATGCCCTTTTTAATGCTGTCCGGAATAATAGGGAGCGGGGTTTCCTGGTCTGACATTTTAGATGACCTTTCAAACAACAAACTTTATCTGGCTATTTATGGGTCCGCTATTTTTCTGGCTTCTACAACAACCATGATCAACTCTAGCGAAAATTATAAAGGTGCCTGGATTTATCGAGCTTTGCCTATCGAAAGCCCGGTACCTCTTTTAAAAGGTGCCTTAAAAGCTTTTATAGTTAAATTTATCATCCCCATTTACCTGTTGATCGCCTTAATATTCGTCCTCTTATGCGGCTTAAAAATCATCCCCGATCTCATCCTGATATTTATAAATATGATTATGGTCCTGCTCTTTATTTTTAAAATGAACCGCAAGGAACTCCCCTTCTACCGGGATTTTCAAGTCACGCAGGGTATGAACAGAGTGGGAATTATGCTGATTTCAATACTGGTATGCGGGGTATGCGTCCTTGTTCACCTGTTGCTTACCTATGTTCCTTTCGGCGTAATTCTGAATATTGTCCTGTCGCTGGTTATCACCATGGTTTTATGGCGCAATAGCTTCAACATCACCTGGAATGAAATAATTAAAGGCGCCATATGACTGTTGTATCCTAAAATTATTTCGCTGTTTTATCCTGAAATTATTTAACCATAAACTTAGTTTGACTAATAATAAGGTTTAACGTAAAACCTCTCTCTGAGTATACACAGTTTTTTATTAAAATATGTGTATTTCAGGCACTTTTTGCCCCGTTTTTGGGCTAAAATTGGGTTATATCGAACAATGTGATGTTGTTGCTTGTGAATCAACCAGTGACTTTTTGGTTCCTATTTATGACTCTTTGATAAGACAGACAAGATTGATTCAGAAGTCATTGCTCAGCTTGCTTTAAATAAAATGATTCAACCATCGAGAGTTTTTGCAAAAAATCAGAGGGAGTTTCGTTCATGCATTCGGCTTCGAATAAAACTTGTGGAAAAAAACAGATACAAAAAATGAAGCTCATGCCATTCTTACATCTGAGATGTTGCACTTAAAAGGTGTTCTTACAGATATTTTTGGCAAAAGTGGTATAGTAATTCTATCCGGAATCTCTTCAGGTAAGACCACTGACCAGATTATGGAAAGCCTTGCCCCAAATGTTCGCAAAAAGAGTGTTCAGATAAGAGAGATTCTTGATAGAGAAATCTCTCCAAGTGCTGCATTTCGGCTGCAGATCTGTCTGAAGCTTATAAAGCATCTTGACGATGAAATTGACATTTTGGAAAAATAAATTTTTAACTATGCTTACAGTAATTATAGCCATGAAATGGAAATTTTAATGTCAGTTCCAGGTGTTGGAGAACTTAGTGCGTCAATTTTAATTGCTGAAATAGGTAATTTCAAGGATTTTTCTTCTGTAAATAAGCTTGCTTCCTGGTTTGGAATAGTTCCGAACGTATACCAATCAGCAGATAAAATTCTATAATGGTAGAATCACAAAGAGAGGATCAAAGGTAGCTAGGTGGATTCTAACACAGATTGCTAATGCAGCCGCAAGAAAGAAAAATAGCAAGTTAAAAGAATTTTTAAAAGGAAAAAGAAGTCAATTGGGTATGCAAAAGCGATTATTGCATTAGCAAGGAAAATTGCTACAATAATATGGGGTTGTGTTGCAATTTTTTTTCCTTGCACTTTAAGGCTATAATATTTGCCTTCCAGTGCCAATTTTTAGAGTGATTAGAATGAAACCTTTCCTTATTGTGGATATTTTCAATGATTCGGTACAAAAGACAGATTTTTTGCAACAGAATCGTTTTTTGTAACAGGATACAGTATTTTTATTGCACTGTTTTAAATAGTTGATGTTAGACGCTGTGGTAATATGGAATATATACTTGTTTAAAGTTGTAATGTTTGTAGTTCAATCAAAGAAGCGATTGGAATACAGAATCCAAAACATAGCAATATCTGACAATATTGCATAGAGATTATTTGGTTTAGGAGAGATTCCTATGGTAGTAACTACGTCTGTTGACATGAAACCTTTGACTCTACCTTCATTAATGTGGGTGGCCGGTATAGTTTCCGAAATACTTGTTCAGCCGGGAGAGCAATTCTACTTGTTTGCGGTAAAACCGACAAATGGATCAGGAGTGTTTTTGCGTATTGCCGATGCTCATACAGGGACTACGATAAGTTCCGTGACCACAGATAATCTGGTCTACGATTTAATGAAAGAGGCGTATTTCAGAAAACTCAATGTTCAGGTTGCCTATCGCGATTTTGGTCCAGATCCCCAGAGCGGAATAAACAAGCTTTGCATCGATCGTGTGATTCTTACACAGTAACCTGCCAGAGCTTGAGGGGAGTGATTCGGAAAGAGATTCGGAAAAGGTACAACCTTTTCTTCACTTTACCAATGGTACTGTGAAGTCTTCGTCTGCTAGCTAGATAATGTTCTTTTTAGGAAGGTGATTGTTAATGATATGATGATTTTTATAGTATTATCCGACGAAGACATTACAGAGTCTGTTTTTAGTAACTCTTGGAGAG
>JAUPKV010000498.1 GCA_030837265.1 Methanobacteriota archaeon | reverse complement strand
TTTGCCCGTTATTTATAAGGATTATGCGGCTGCTTATCTTCTCCACCACGTCCATGATGTGCGAGGAATAGAAAATGGTTTTGCCCTGGGCAGCCAGGTCGGTCATTATTTCCTTGAACACCATTACGCTGTTGGCGTCCAGCCCGCTTAAAGGCTCGTCAAAAAACAGGATGTCCGGATTGTGCAGAAGGCTGGATATTATTAGCAGCTTTTGCTTCATACCTTTGGAATAGGAGGCAATGGGAGCATGATACACATCGGCAATATCAAACAAGGACATGAGCTTATGAGCTTTCCGGTCTACCAGCCTGAAGTCCATGCCGTACATTTCCCCGATAAATGTAAGGTATTCATGGGCGGTAAGGGTGTCATAGACCTCGGCTGTTTCGGGAACATAGCCGATTTTACGCTTGTATTCAATCCCGCTGTCGGCTATGTCCTTCCCCAGGACTTTAACCTGCCCCTTAAAACCGTCTACAAGGCCCAATATTATTTTAACCGTGGTGCTTTTGCCGGCGCCGTTGGGTCCAATGTAGCCGATGATTTCCCCTTGAAAGACATTCAGGTTGATGCCGCGCAATACTTGATTGGCACCATAGCTCATGACTAGATCGCGAATGGAGACCACTGCTTCTCCTTTAGTGTTCATAGCGTCCCCTGTTGTAATTACCATAAAAGGCATATTAAGGTTCATTATCCCATTTATAATTAAGGTATTTTAGGAAGAACCGCCAGAATGGCATCGAAAAAGAATTAAGGCTGAAGGGGATTAAACCAGTAGAAGCTCCCTATTTTATTCATGAAGCTTTAAAAAATATATCTGTAACTGATAAGCAAATTTAAGAGATGCATAACATTTGCCGCTTATGTTCATGCACATTTAATTAATGCAAATAAGCCCACTTATTCTCATTTAAATCCCTCAATATGACTACCGTCACAGAAAGGCCTGTTCGTTGATTTTCCACACCGGCAAATGCTGCATTTTTTTACAGTTTCCATCACGAGCTCTATGGGAGCTTCCATTCCCTGGCAACCAAAATCAGTTCTTTTATGATTTAATTTAAAAAACGTAGATTGATAAGTGTTGTTTCATCAGAATAAATAACGAAACAACACCGATGAGAACACTTATTAAAAAAGACCTTGTTTTATTCCTTCTTCAATAGCATAATTAATTGCAGAAAGACCAAACTCTCGTCCATATTCTTGATATTTTAAAATAAATGATTGCGCAATTAATAGAGAGTTTGGCAAATTAGTGGGATAGTTTTTAGAGATAAATCTACTTAGATCAATTAAAACGGATTCTGGAATTTTTAACTGAACCGAGTTCATCGATATCCCTGCTTATCCATTGTTAGGCATCTACACATATAAACATTCTGTATTTAAAATAAGTTTAAAAGCTACTGAGATCGTCTTTAAAATAATTAAATTAACTTAATAGTATTTAAATCAATATATTTTTTCCATATTCTTAGATTGTTAAAAAACTACATAATCATGAAATTACATTATTGAATCAACTTCAACCAAGTATTTTGAGGATACCATGATAGATGATGTTATTGTTGTCAGTACACCATACTTGCCAGGTCACAAAATCACAAAGACAATCGGATTTACCTGGGGCTTAATCGTGCGGAGCCGCGGGCTCGGAGGGAATATAACTGCCGGTTTGAGGTCAATTGTCGGTGGGGAAATCCACGAATATACTGAACTGCTGAACCAGGCCCGCGAACAGGCACTAGAACGATTGAAAGAACATGCAAGATCCCACGGGGCAAATGCAGTTCTAAGCGTCGGGTTTGATTCCTCAGAAATCGGTCAGATAATGACCGAAGTGCTCGCTTATGGTACTGCGGTAGTGGTTGAGAAAGATGAAGCTCCATCAAGCCCGGTCCGGCTCGAGTAAAGACCGGAGAATTTAAGAAGATAATGAGTTCTCCGAAAAAAGACAGTTAAGTTATGTTTCTTGCCAAAAATATTAGAGCACCTAGACCGTTTATTGATAGTGGGTACATTTTTTCGTTTCTATATTCGAGGATATTTTTTAGCAGGGGATATTCCTCAATCGTTTGGTTTTCATACCTTGTGACTTTTATTTGAAGCCTTGATATCATAGGATTCTCAAAATATCTGCCCCATACAGGATTGTCAATTTTTTCGTCATAGTAACTATGAATGAATGTCCTATAATACTGAAGCTTTTCATATTTTGAACGCTCATCCAGGGGTCTCAAGTCCAGCATATCCGTAGTACAGTCTATTTCATTAAGCACACTCAATTCTCCAGAAAACAACCGGTCTCTAGCATATTTTTTGTAAAGATGCTGGCTTATCCTGTACTTAAGTGGAACCTTTAAGAAGAAGTTTATTAACTCTGCATCCCATAATGGAATCCTCCATTCATAATCAAAAAATTCATACACTCTGACCGAATTGATTATGAATTTCGCCTGCCTTTCATTAAAATCCAGAAATTCTATTGCATTCGCACAGGAGTTATTGTCTGCAATTTCAAGTCCGGAAGCACATTTCTTTATTTTTTCTTTGAATATATGTTCAAGCTCAGATCCCTGGGGCCATTTCCAGAGATTGTAATGTTTTCTCAAGGAATCATCTAAAAGAACTGCCAAATCATACTTCCTTGAGTTATCGAGATAATTCCTGGGAATGTGACTACCTGCAAGCATATCCCCACTATGCCCCGGAACAAACACTGAATTATCCGATAATTTTCCCTGGATTTTCAATTCTTGTAAAGCCAGAAAATCCTGCATATGAGGCAGAGAAGATAGATTTCCGGCCATAATTTGAAATTGATCAGCTTCCTTAGAATTGTAACATTCATACCATTTTCGGGCCGTATATTCGACGAAAAGCCATTTATATCCAACTGCCTCAGAAACTTTTTTACTAATTAAGGATTCTCGATTGCCTTTTCGTCCATAACTAATGCAAGTAACGTCGTTAACTCCAAGCCTTTTCAACATTCCTATAATAATGCGCGAATCGAGTCCGCCGCTTAAAGGTATTACGAGCTTTTTCCCTTGATTTACAGTACTTTCTATGAGCCTGGAAAATGCATTTACAAAGACATGATCCAGCATTTCCAGAAGCTGAAGTTCAGATGCATCAAAGTAAATTCCATGCAAAAATCTGAAGTAACTGGAAGTTTTCAGAAGTTTATCTTTCTTTTGATAAATCAGGAATTCTCCATTTTTTACCTGCTTTATCCCGTCAAAAAGTGTCTCTTCTCCTGTTACGTATCCTGCAACCATAAATTCTGCAGCATTTTTCTCATTTAATCGTGAATTACATTTGTCTTTTAAAAAACAAGCAGTATCTGATAGAAGAAAGTCATCTTCCTCTAAAGAATAAAATAAGGGAATACTCCTCAACTTGTCAACAGCACAGAATATTCTATCCCCGGCATCAACAACTATTGCAAACTCCCCGTTTAATCTTTCAAGAAACTCTGCCAATTCCTTTTCCTGGCTTCCGTCTTCACTACGGATCAGGGTATATATTAATTCGGCAAGTTTTTCCGGATATATGAATATATCGTTAAGAAACACATTTCCTTTGAGGAAAAATTCGAATCCGTTAAATCTTATCTCACTCCAAGGATAGTACTTATTAAATAAGTGAATCTTACTTCCCACTGCTTATACCCCCAGAAATTCACCCTTTTCCATTTAGATGTACCTTTAGGACTATATAAATTGATGTTATGAAACACTAGCGCTAGAATCCAAAGTAATTCTAAGTACAATGGCTCTTTTTCAATTTGTTATGTTTTTTGATCAAAAAGAGAAGTCTTTTGAAATAGAACTAAATTAAGAAAGTTATCATTAGTTAATGATCTTGCTATTTTATCTCTGGTTTGTATATTTATTTTAATCTAAATGTAAATTCAATAATCATAAATAGTTATACAGTCAGTTATTTACAGACCTTTATGACCAGGCCCAGGTGATAGTATGCCCAGAAGAGTATTCGCGATTTCTTTTACTTTTGTTTCTTTTATCCTTATCAGCGTTCCTGTTGCTTCATGTATAAGTTCCCCTCCGATAGTTTATATTGCTGGAGATGGCAGTGGCGATTACAACTGCGATGGAAATAGTGACCAGATACAGATAAATCGAGCATTAGAGTTTGTTGCCAGCAAACCTGAATATACAACAGTGTATCTTAAAGGACCATTCACATATTCAATCAATGACACTATTTTAATTGGTCGTGATTCGGTACTTGAAGGAGACTCTTCTACTGTAATCAAACTAGCTGATCATGCTGGTTGGCCTACGATGAAACCCCTTATAGGGCAGATGAAATATTCGGGAAATGACAACATTACAGTCAGAGGCTTTGAGGTTAATGTAAACAATGAAGGTAATAGTGAAATAATGCTAGGAAAGGGATACTACAATGTAATGTACTTTACTCACTGTAGCAATGTAAAAGTACATGATATGTACATGCACGATGGGAATGGAGATGGATTGAGGGTAAGGCAGGGCAAAAACATTCAGTTTTACAACAACACTATATACAAGCTCGGACACGATGGCTTGTTTGCAATAAGATGTGAAAATGTAAAAGCCTGGAATAATCGCATCACTTGCAGGACCAATAGCGGTCTTAGAATTTGGAATTCCAATAACGTAGAACTGCACGATAACTTCATCGACTCGTTTCATCATTGGAGTGCCGGAGGTCCTGGGATACAAATTGATAAAGGACCGGACGGCTCAAACCAGACAGATGTTGTAAACGATGTAGAGGTATATAATAATATTATAAGTAACACTTTTGGGCCTGGAATCTGGATGGTGGATAATGATAATTCAACTGGTATAGAAGGTCAGGAAAAAAGTGTTCATATCCATAATAATATATTTTACAGCACAGGTACTAATCCCAGTATTACCACTGTCGGAGGTATTGTAGCTAATGGATTCAATTATACCTTTATTGAAAATAACGTATTTGACAGATGTTATGGTGCTACTATCTTCTGCATGTCACCCCCAGAATATGTCCCTAAAGGTGGATTCAAAACTATTGTACGCAATAATATAATCCTAAATACTCAAAAACGTCTAAATGAACCAAATGAAACAGGATACGCAGTAATTAATGATTTCCCCGAAACAAACAATTTAGTTTTGCAAAATAACTGCCTTTATAATAATTCGGGCGGGGTTTATAAGAACTGTAGCTCGACATCAGATATATACGTGAACCCGCTCTTTGCAGACCGGAAAAACCATGATTATCACCTTCTATCGACTGCAGGCCGCTTTGATGGGGAAAACTGGATTAAAGACAAAGTGAGTTCTCCCTGCATTGATGCAGGTTATCCTTATTCTGACTCTTCTAAAGAACCTGAACCTAACGGAAATCGGATAAACATAGGCCCGGACGGAAATACTCAGTATGCCTCAAAATCAGGCGTGAATAACCAAACAATGATACTACCTTCTGAGGGCTTCAGCAGTGATATTACCCCAGCTCCTTCTCAAATAATTTCACCCATGGTAAATGAAACTCAGATTAATGAAACTCAGATTACTAACTACATAGCTATAAAGAAATTTCCAGCGATATACAGAGATCGAATAGTGTGGCAAGATTACAGAAATGAAAACCTGGACAACGGAAGCTGGGATATCTATATGTTTGACCTATCCACTTCAGTGGAAACTCGAATCACCACTAACAAATCCTGGCAGGAAAATCCTAAGATTTTTGGGGATAGAATTGTTTGGGAGGATGGACGCAATGGAAACAAAGAGATTTACATGTACAATATCTCTACTCTCCGAGAGGTCAGAATTACAAACGATGGATTTGATCATGTTCACCCAGCTATCTATGGGGATAGGATAGTATGGGAAAAAAGGAGCTCTGGAATAAATCACGACATCTTCATGTACAATATTTCTACCGACAAAGAAGTCCGGATTACTAACGATGGATCAGATAATATTCACCCGAATATCTACAGTGACAGGATAGTATGGGAAAGGTGCAGCGAAGGGCAGAGCAATATTTACATGTATAATATTTCAACCAATAAGTTAACTGCAGTAACTGTAAACGGAAAATCATATAATCCAGCTATCTATGGAGATAGGGTTGTGTGGGAGGATCATCGCCTTGCTGATGAATTTGATCTATCGAGTTCCGATATTTACGAATATGACCTCCTCAATCACAATGAGACTCAGATTTCCACTAGTAAAAGAGCGTGCTATTCTGCAATATTTGGCAATATAATTGTGTGGCAGGACTATAGAAACGGCAACGATGATATATATATGTATGACATCTCTACTTCCAGAGAAGCTCAGATTACCACAAATAAATCAGAGCAGGAATTTCCTGCTATTTATGGTGACAGTATAGTATGGCAGGATTATCGAAATGTACCGTATAAGCCTGACATTTATTCGCGTACTATCAGCTATCAACCTGCCGTTTTTTGTAGTCCCGAATCACCATTTGAAAAGTATATAGGGCTTATTCAGTCTGTTGTGAGAGACATTGAGAATCTTCTGAAATGAAGGAGATTTTGTACTCCGATATGTGCTTTCGCGGTTGCGGATTTATCTCAAGCTTGCGACTTTATCGTTTCTCCAAACCTCTTTTCAGCATTTCCTCACGCACTAGTCTTAATTCAGTATTGAATTTCTCTATAGATTCCTCTAAGTAAAAAAGTGGAGTATTCTTTCCTTCGGTATTATCCTGGATCCATCCTCGAATTAGTAGACTTATCTCGAGAGACAAATCATATTCATACGTAACCAACTTGGTGTCACTCATAGAGCAAATCCGATCACGAATTATGTCTAGGTTACGTTTATGACATCTTGAAGGCACATTAAATATAATGAATGTTAATGATAATAATGTATTCGTTGTTTTCATGACGTTTAGGGTTTCAGACAAGAACTTTTAGTTGAATTTTTACTCAGAATTTTAATTTTTACATAAAAGGCAACTCAGAGATAAAATTTAAGTAGATTAACATAATACATTTATTGCCGATGAATTTATACACCCTTTCAAGCTGAAAATTAAAGGGAATTATTGGATTTTTTTAAGGATGATAGACAATAACTTCTCTTTGTCCGCAAGCTTAAAAATTTTAATGCTATGCCTTGGCTTGCGCCTCAGACCTCCTCCGATCAGGTTTACTTTTCCATTTTTTCAATCATTCATTCTTCATTCAGATCATGAAATTAGCTAAATAGAGAAGAAAAAAAATTGAATTGCACCAGGATCATATAAATTGCTGTTCCAGTAAAGATGCTGAGCATGGCGTTTCTCTTCCAGAAATGCAGCGCTGCTACTATTCCTGTGGAAAACAACTCCGGAGTCCCATATGGAGCTGAAAACCAATGAACATCTTTAAGGCAATAGATAACCAACAACAAGAGAATCATCGGAGGCAAATTTTTCTCTATAGTTAAAAGAATATTTGGCGGCTCTCTTGAGCCAAAACAGATAAAAGGAAAAGCCCTTGTTACAAAAGTGACAAAAGCTATAACCAGAATGATCTCGAGCATTAGTAGCACATTTATCATAAAATCCTCTTGGTTACTTTTTTAATTTCCCACTTAATTTCCTTTAGTTACCTGATGATGGTTTTCAGCTAATTTTTCCCTTGATATAAGAATTAAGGTTCCGAAAATAATGGCCGTGAGGAGAAAATTCTCAGGTCTTGAGAACATTAGAGAAAGCACCCCGGCTACAACTGCAGCTATAAAAGGAAAACGAACTTTTGAACCGAAATATTGTTCAATTGCTAAAACCACAAAGAGTGCAGTAAGTACAAAACTCATGCCCTTAAGGTTAAGGTCAAGGATGGAACCAAGCACAGCTCCCAGTACAGAACCTGCGATCCAGTAGAGATGATTTAGAGCTGAAATATAAAAGTAAAATTTTGATTTCGAGCCTCCTTGTGGCACTCCGGTAGTAGTCAAAAGAGCATATGTTTCATCAGTTAATGCGAAAATCAAATAAGGTTTGATTCGTCCGATATCTGAAAATTTCTCCAGCATAGACAATCCGTAGAATGAATGCCTCAGATTTAAAAGCAGCGTAGCCACTACAAAATCCGTTATTCCTGCCCCGGCAACAAGTAAAGCAACTGCTAAAAACTGTGCTGAACCTGCATAAACGAAAAGACTCATAAGAAAAGCATAAACCCAATGATACCCTGCACCGCTGAATAGAAGTCCGAAAGCAATTCCTAGAGGGATATAACCGAGAAAAACAGGAATCGTGACCCTTAAGGCACTTATAAAAATATCATTATCCTGTCCCCCGAGTCTATGTTTACTCGTCTCTCTCATGCCTGACTCCCTTTTTATCCTATCCCACTTTTATTTTTTAATCCTCGCCCTTTAAAGAAGGGCCATTTATCTTCTAAGATCTTTTGTTGTATCTAAAAATGAAATATGAAAATTATATTTATCCTATTTATCTTTTGCTGGCGTAGATTCAAGTCTTGAATCAAATCCTATGGAAGTTTTAAATATATAGCCGTTTATGAGCTCTAGATAACTCTCAGAGTTGGAGAAATAACTGTGGATGACTTGATGAGTTTAATTATTATCTTTTTTCTGATCCTGCTTGCAGTTTACCTGCTCCTGAAATATATCCAGATAAAAGGCGGCGAAGAATCTCGAGCCCGAGAGATGTTTGAAACCTGGCAAGCGAGAGAGATGGAACGCCAGGTTTCCGAAAAAGCTGATATTCTCTTTCGGACATGGAAACTTGAAGAAGAAAAAAAAATCCGCCAGGATGCAGTGAAGAAAAGCGAGGCAATTACACGGGGAAAGGTTACGGAGCACCTGATACCTTATTTCCCGGATTTTAAACACAACCCTAAAGATGCTCGTTTTCTTGGTACACCTGTTGATTTCATAATCTTTGACGGGCTTTCCGAAGGAGAAATGAATAAAGTTATTTTTGTTGAAGTTAAATCAGGAAAAAACTGCACGCTCTCAAGAAGGGAACAACTTGTAAAAGAGAGCATCGATAGAGGAAACGTGAGCTATGAGATCATTCACAATAGGGAAAAATAAGTAGAAGTCAACTACCCCTCCCAAAAATCTGATGATTTTTGAGGACGGGGCTTGTAAGAAAGCCCTTGTTGACCAGATACCAATAGGAGAAAGTAATATTGGTAAACGATAGGTCTGTGCTATGTCTAATGGGAAAGTGTTGTATCAATCTGAAACTTATTTAAGAGAAGATGTTTCAGGAAAAATGCAACA
>JAUPKV010000497.1 GCA_030837265.1 Methanobacteriota archaeon | reverse complement strand
TAAAGGTTTTAGCTTATTGGTTCTATCTTTTGAAGATTCTTAATGCCAGTAAATAAAAAACATATTTTCAGCTGTCTTATTGTAATGTCGATTCTAATTTTGATCAAAAAGCAGCAAATTTACTGAACCTCTAAATAAGTTAAAGACGAATGAAAATAAGAAAATATTAAATGATCACCCTACATGAAAAAACCCCCAAATTGAAACCCCCTTCTCTAGCGCTTGCATTAGCTATCTTGTCATAATCTGCAAATAATTATTTGCAATGTTGGTAGAGCGATTATTAGTAAGTAATTGATCGATAGTTCAATTATATCCGGAAGCTTATTTTTCTTCTTAATATTTTTGACTGTATGCAGATATCTCAGACTCCAGCCAAGTATCATTCATCGATGGTATAGCTTTTTTTATCATTTTTTAAATTTATTTCTCAATATTTCTGCTATTTTTCCTATTTTTAGGACAACAGTAATCATTCTCAATTAACCTCTTTCCTCTTCCGTCTCCACCGCATCTGAAAATTAAGCTAGAGCCACAATTCGGACAGCTTGCAGGACGGCATTGATTGCTCTTTAATTCCCACACGTGATCGCATTCTTTGCAGAGAAACTCAACCTTGCATTCACCACTATTGACATATTCTCCCCCTGATATCTCGATCGCTTTTCCGTTAACAAGAGCATCAGCCACCTTTTCTCGAGCCTTTTGGAGGTCTTTCCAGAAAGTTTTCCGAGATACTCCCATGCTGTCAGCAGCTTCATCCTGCTCAACCTGGAGAAGGTCGCAAAGGCGAATAGCCTCAAGCTCTTCAATAGATAAGATAGTGATTTCAAGACAGCAAAGAGGAATTTCTCTGGGCTTGAAATAGGTGGCTTTTGGAAAACAAGATACTCTGCGCTTAACTCTATTAACCATCAAATTCACATATGCGACAATTTATAAATATTTGTCGAATAGAATATTTAGTTATAAATCATTTCAATGTATAGACCTTGACAACTATTTAACGGGTTAAAATGAATACAAAAATACAAAAACGAAGACCGTAGTTTTTTAGTCGGAATCGATGTTTAGCCTGGAATCCTAAAGCTCGGATGATAATTAGCAACCAGATCGCCTCATATAGCAGACATTGCGGAAAGTAGGCAGTTATTCTGCAATAAATATCCTAAAAGATTTGTGGAACATGGCAAAAATTCAAGGAGTTTTCAGGCGTAGATGATTGGGTCTTTTGTATGCGGCTTTTAGATATAATACACTCCACTTACCTCATTCGACCATATTCCACTTACTTCGTTCGACCTTTAAAATACTCAAATGAGATGTTATATAAATAACTAGCGCTTCAGCAATTCAACTGTTATTAATAATTATTAGGCTCTGAATTCATTTTGTATATAGAATTATGTTAATCTGGTTATTTTCGTTTGTATATGCCGGCCATTCTTAGAATTTTCATGAACTTTTCTACGAAAAATAGAGTCTTCGATACTGTTTTTTTTGGATTTGGTATTATTCAATTATCTATTAGAGTTTATAATGGATTTCTCCGACGTTATTTCTTTTTTTTGTACTTGGATCGAACAAAAATGGAAGCTATATATAACACGTCGCTTATGTGTAATTTGAGAAACGTCCAAAAGTGCTATGACCTACTGTAACTTTTACAATCGGCAACATGCCAAATGAACGGATTCCGGATAATAAACACTAATTGTAACTTTACAATGTCATAGTACTCTTTGGATAATCTCAAGATCTCTTTTATTATTCTGAGATCAAAACATTTACTATTATAGGACTTACCCACTTGATGTTAAAAAACAAAAGCAGTGAACCCCGAATTCTTAAGAATTCAAGTTTTAATTGCTTCATATGCTGTACTTGATTTTGTATTGTAAGTGTGTATTTCTATAAAAAGTTAAAAACGATCTACTAAAGATGTGACTTAAACAGTTGAAACTTTCAAGCAGACGTCAAATAAATGCACAATCATTATCGATATGCCAAATGTCGTAAAAATAATCGTCTGGTAAAGTGACTTTAAGCAAATTTAGGAGGTAAAGCTAAATGAGCAAATTAACTACCGGGAGTTTTTCTATAGAAGATCTGGAATCCGTTCAGATCACTATCAACAACATTGTAGGGGCAGCTACAGAGGTTGCTAAAACTACTGCTAAAGAAAAGGAGGCAGAACCAGTTGGTCCTATGGGCCCGACCCCCCTGGCAAGCATGGCAGCTTACAGGAATGACTGGAACTTCCTCCTGCTCAACCGCTATGAACCTGTTTTGACCCCAATGTGTGACCAGTGCTGCTACTGTACGTACGGACCATGTGACCTAGCCGGAAACAAGAGAGGCGCCTGTGGTATTGACATGGCGGGCCACACGGGGAGGGAATTCTTCCTCCGTGTAATTACAGGTACTGCATGTCACGCTGCCCACGGCCGCCACCTGTTGGAACATGTGATAGAAGTCTTTGGAGAAGATTTCCCTCTCAACCTTGGAGAATCTAACGTCTTGACTCCAAACGTCACCATCTGCACAGGGTTTAGCCCAAAGACTCTGGGAGAATGCAGGGCTCCAATGGAGTATGTTGAAGAAGAGCTCACACAGCTCCTTGCAACCATCCACGCAGGACAGGAAAGCGCAGAAATTGACTACGATTCAAAAGCACTTTTCAGTGGCAGCCTTGACCACGTTGGTATGGAAATTTCTGATATTGCTCAGATCTCAGCATACGACTTTCCGAAAGCTGACCCCGAAGCTCCACTCATTGAAATCGGTATGGGGACCCTTGATAAGTCCAAGCCGCTCATTGTCGCAATCGGACACAACGTGGCCGGTGTGACTTACATGATGGACTACATGGAAGAGAACAACCTTACCGATAAGATGGAAATTGTAGGGCTTTGCTGTACCGCGTTTGACATGACCAGGTACAAGGAAGCTGATAGGAGGGCTCCATACGCAAAGATCGTAGGGTCCCTCGCAAAGGAGCTTAAGGTTATCCGCTCCGGACTGCCTGATGTTATTGTTACCGACGAACAGTGCGTCCGCGGTGACGTTTTATCAGAATCCCAGAAACTTAAGATCCCTGTGATCGCTTCCAACGAAAAGATCATGATGGGCCTGCCGGACCGCACAT
>JAUPKV010000496.1 GCA_030837265.1 Methanobacteriota archaeon | reverse complement strand
GTAGGGTCTACCAGTGATCCAAACAGGCAAGCCATCCTTCGCTACAACCACCCCGGAGGCAAAATAGGGCTGCGAGTAAAGGAAGACAGCTGGACTCCCAGCAACAACTATGGGAACCTCGGCTACTATCTCGAATACGCCGGCGACAACATTATGGACCATGACGGCGACGGCCTGAACGATGTCCTGGAGACTAGCGGAATGCTGGCACTGGGCAGGATGATCACCACTTCTCCCAATAATCCCGATACTGATGGAGACGGCCTGCCCGACGGAGTGGAAATCGGGGAGCTGATGGTGGATTCAGGCACTGGCCTAAAATACTACAAAGCATTAAGCGACCCGACAAAAGCTGATAGCGATGAAGACCACATTAGCGACTACGATGAATATGAACTTGGTACGAATCCTCTCCTTGAAGATACTGACCACGACGGAATAGACGACAATATAGATGCATCTCCTCTTTCTTATGACAACACTAATAAACCGGGTTTTAGCGACCTTGAAATCGGTAGAGCAATCGTCCTTGGTGCAGTCTTCGGGGAAATGGGATGTGAAAACGGGCTTGCTGAAGGATATGTTGACCCAAAAATTTCATCTTCCATCTACTATCTCATTGGCTGGATAAGCTTTTCATTTATCCCGGGTGCCGGAGCTGCGGCAGCTGCAAGAGACGCAGTGCAGTATCTCCTTAATGGTGAGAATCTTCAAGCTGCCCTGAGTTTGGTGGGCGTATTCCCACTTTTAAGTGCGTTAAAAGTCGAGGGGGCAGTAGCGAAATTTATTGCGAAAAATCCGGGTAAAGAAGCAGAAATAGCGGGGGTAGTTGTCGAAGACGCATTAAAACTTGCACCGGATGGATTGAAAGCTGCAATTCTGAAAGCAATAGATAATGCGGCTGTTGTTGCTTTGCTTGCTAAAAATGTTCCGGTCGATGCAATCGCTTGCCTTGTTAAAAGAGGCGTGAAATTATCTGAAGTAGATCAAGCAATCGTCCTAGATGGCGAAAATGCTATTCCGTCCTGAAGGGCAGTCTCGATTATGGTGTCGATCATTACATAGGACGTCACGTTACCGGGAATCTCGATGTAGGGGACAGTGGAACAACATTATTCCCGACAAACAACCCAGTCGTATGGACTATAAATGGAAATACTTTCCCGTACCCAGGGACATCAACATTCACACAATCGCAGATAAAAAATAAAATTCCTGATTGGATCGATCGGGCTATTCAAGGCGAAAAATCTAACTGGGGTAATAAATGGCCGACACAAAAAAAGAATGCAAAATTGACATTAAATGATGATGAAGTAATTCAATATGGAATAAAGGAGATAGAAGTTGGGATCAATGCTAATACTGGTGTAGCAACAGTCTATCCCACTAAAGGATCCCAAGTATACAGATGGTATAATGGACAATGGAACGGACCGATAAATAATTAAAAGCCTATCCGAAAAGTCAATAATGGAATGCTGTAGAAGTTACAGCAGGTCACAACACTTTTCGGATAGATTCTAAGTTCAGTTGCATCTACAAATGATGTAATTGGAAATGGAATCAAATGTTTTGATAGAGGAGGGCGTCATGTTACAAATTGAATGGAATAAAAAGGTATTGGAACACGAAATGCGAATTGCCCATCACTCACTTTCCATCATAGACCGGTGGATACCTATCTTTGTTTATATCAACGATATAGAGATTTCAGGACAAGAAGATATTCCAGAAGGAGATGTGTCTCATCTCACATCATTCTTCCCGGAATTGATGTCGATTTTTATGATTATTGATCCGGAACGATTGGGCAGAAAAGAATTTATCTATTCTAGGAAGAATGATAATCGAGTTACTGGTGGTGGATTTGAATTCACTGTGGAACTTGATAAAAAAACCGATACCTTGACGATAAACCACACAAACAGAGGAATTAGAGAATGGAGAACTGTTACGATCCCACTTAAGGAATTTGCTGAGGGGGCACTTAGTGCTACAAAAGAAGTCATTTCTGATATCGAAAGAATCTCACCCTATGAAAGTGCAGATGATGACCTTATTTCATTAAAGATGGATTACAATACCATACGGAGCTGGTATGAGGAAAGATATGGAGTGCCTGTTGAGGTCAAGTATGTGATACCTGAGAGATTTTATTGATTGAAGCCTCCTCCAGATCTGTCAGACAATCGTTCTTGAAACGATTTTCGAGAACATGGAATTGGAAGCGAGCTTTGACTGGCTCGTTAACAGTTAAATTCCATTTTTTTATTATTTTTATAAACTATATAGTTTTTTTCACTGTTCTCTGCTTTTCAACAACCTGACAAAAGCTTATAGTGACCAGGGCTCCCTTATCAATTCTCAAGGATATGAGAATAATACGAATCCCTTCCTTGAAAATTCGACCATGACGGAATAAACGACAACGAAGATCCGTATCCTCTCTCACCTGACAATAATAAAAAACCAGGAATGTGCGACCTTGAAATCGGTCAGGCACTCGTTATTTGTGCGGTTTTTGGACAATCCGGCATTGAAGATGGGATTCTCGAAGGGTATGTTGAAGATAGAATTGTGTCTTCTCCTTATTACCTCTCCTTATTACCTCCTGGGCTGGATAGGTTTCGGGCTCATTCCCGTTGCAGGTGCTATAGGTGATTTAAGAGATGCGGTACAGTCTTTCCTCAATGGTAGTCCCCTTGATGCCGCCTTGAATCTGGCAGGCATCTTCTCAGGGGCAGGGGATGGAGTAAAAACTGTAGCAGCCATTAAAATCTTCGTTCTTGCGCATGATGCAAGTAAAACAGTTGATATCATTAAATTACTGCTCCCATACTTTGGTAGACTGAGTCCAACTGTTAAAATAGGAATCTTGGATGCCCTGTATAAAGAAGCTGCAACGAAACTAATAGGAGAATATGGTGACGAAATTTTAGAAGATTTGATAGTCATTGCTAAAAATAATGGTGATCTGTCGAAGACATTAGGTATTGTAAAAAGCAGCGGGGGTGAAGTCAGATGGCTGGAGGAAGGAACGACAAGTACTGGCTGGAAACATATCTTTGAGAGGCATATAAAAAATTAGAATGATGTGGAGTTGAACCAGTTTGCTAAAGCGTTTGATCCAGCAGGAACAAATTATCGAAATGCTGAAAGTATTCAAAATTTAATTTATGATAGTATAAAATATGGCAAAATTGATCCGCGTGATTCTGTGGTATATTATCATAAAGTAGACTCTGAGCATTTTATTAAGACAGTCATCGGAGACAATGGCTATATTCGTACAGCCAACCCGGTTGGCATAGATAAGGTCCCAGCTAGAGTTCTAGAGTTGTTTGGGTCATAATTTCCAATATATCTATTAGGATGTGTTGCCATGAAAGCAAAAGTTGTAAACATTGAACCGAGTACGGTAGGTGAAGGTAGGATTTATGATCAGTATGTATTTCTTCAACTGCCAGATGGAAAAATATTCGACGTCTTTGATTTAGATGTTCTTACAAAACCAGAGATGATTGACAAGGTAAAAAAAGTAACAATTTCAGTAAGTCTTGCTTCCATTTCTAAACTATCTCATGAAAAATATGGTTTAGACCCTGCTATTAATATTGAAATTCCAACAGGAAATGGACACGTATTTTATGGGAAAGTCGAGGAAGTAGACGAAAGAAGAAATAAATTAATTGTTAATATAGGCACGGGAAAAATTTTAGTTTCACCAGATATTCACGAACCAGATATTCACGAAATACAAAACTATAGTCTAGGAGATTTTGTACGCGTACTGGCAGTAAGGGCAGACCTATATAATATTTCCGATTAAAAACGAAATTAACACAGTCTATTTTAACTGATAAGCAGATTCGATTTCAATCGAAATTGAGTCTGTAATCTCTTTTTTTACTCATTTACATACCTATAACTCAGATGATATCAACAAGGATTGTCCTCCTCCCCTGATAGCATAAAAACGGAATTCAGCACTCTTGAAATCGGTCGTGCAATCATCCTTGGTGCTGTCTTTGGGCAATCCGGTATTGAAGGCGGGCTTGCCGCAGGGTATATTGACCAAATTGACCCAAATATTCCGTCTTCACCTTACTATCTCATTGGCTGGATAGGTTTTTCATTAGTCCCTGGTATCGGAGGTGTGGCTGATGTAAGAGACGCAGTGCAGAGTTTCATCAGTGGTGATGAGCTTGGTGCTGCCCTCAATGCGGCAGGTGCATTGTCAGGTATAGGAGATGGGGTAAAAACAGGCGCAGCTATTAGCCTTTTCCTTGTGAAGTATCCTTCGAAACTCAATGATGTCCAGAAAGTAGTGGTCCCGCTTCTTAAGTACGTGCCACTTAATCTGGCGAAAAAGGTAATTCTTGACATTTTGCATAGCGGTGCGGCTACGAGACTTCTGGATTTGAATCCAGGGGCAACTCTAGATGATTTAATCGTGTTAGCTGAACGAGGAGTTGACTTACAGAAGACTATAGCTGCTTTAAGGGCTTGTGATGGGAGATTTGTATGGCTTGGAGAAGGTATTGAAAATTCATGGGGATGGCTGCATATAATAAGATCTGATCGTTGGCAGCAAATCAATAATAAATTTGGACCTAAAACAGCAGACGAGGTTAAACAAATGATTTATGATACATTAAAACAAGGGCAAGTTACCCAATATATTCCTAATGATCGTATAACATATACAAAAAAATTTTTATGCCCTGATGGAACTGAATTCGAATTTAGTGTAGGTGTAAGTGATAGGCCAAATGGTCTGGGTCCTGGTAGAATAATAACTGCGCGTCCAGGAGCTGCCTAAAGTGATTACTATGGGGAAATATGTCGTAAATGTGAAAGTTCTTCAAGTAGATAAAAATGAAGAAACTTATGAGGAAGAAATCATAATCGGAGTTAATACTTTTAAATTAAAATGTTTAATCCTCAATTACCTTACTGAAGGAGATTTTGTGAAGGGAGAACTGGCGGGAATACATTTGTCATTAATGACAACCAAACTTGAAAAAACAAGTTATGGAGACAAAAATATTGCTTCTACAGGACAGTTTGAAACGCATTGTATTCTTTCTGGCGAAATAAAGGAGTTTTTCCCAATAATTCGCAAGTATTATAGGGAAGGTGTTTGGTATGATGAAGAGCAACCAAGTTACAAGCATGGAATCGTTGATTGTGGGATTTTTGTCGCAGTAGAAATTCCCAAAAAATCGGACCTTAAAATTGGTGACTATGTAAAAGCTGAAGGACGCCTGGATGCTCGTAAAGTCAAAGAGGAAAATTGATAGTTTTGACTTTAAAAAGAGTTTTGTAAGGATCTTCGGATTTCAGGCGTCCAGAATAAACTTAACGACCAAAATCTCTATTGCAAATTGAATAAACAGATTCGATTTCAATCAAAGTTGAATCTGTAATATCTTTTTATTTACTCACCAGAGAGATGGGGATTTACAGTAAAAGGAGATGCTGCACAGAACGTAAACATAAACAGGGTAAGCTCGCCGTGTTTTACAAACATCTCTGCGGTTTCGGGTCCCATTGTAGACATCTCACTCAATGAACCTTTCAATAACGCTACAATCACAATCCATATGACCCGGCGAAGCACAGCGACTATCAGAACCTGGACCTATTTACCTATAACGAAACCCGCGGGATGTTTGTCCGGGTCCCGGCAACAGTCGATCCTGTCGCACACACCCTGACAGCGACGACAAACCACTTTTCGATTTATACTGTTTTCTATATCCCTACCTGGAACAGCCTGTTATCCACTCCGATGGATTTCGGGACACCTGTCCCGCAGAACGGGCCCTGGTGGATCTCTTTCCTTTTTAACCTGGCATCGCAGTCAATATACTGGTTCAATTCAGGGTCCGGATTCCCGGCCGGACCATACAAGATAACCGCAATCGGGAAATATAACCTGGATTCGTACGTATCGCTTCCCTACATCAATATGTGGGAAATTGGTGCCATAAGAGCCTGGCAGAACAATTATGGGACAGGTATTTATCTTCAGTCCAGCCCTGCATTCGGCCCGAATGTTGAAAACGCAATCAACAGTCTTACAGTCGATCATTACATAGGTTCTTCCAGTGACTCAAATCAGCAAGCCATCCTTCGCTACAACCACCCTGGCGGCAAAATAGGCCTGCATGTCATTGAGCCGTCCTGGACTCCTAACAACAACTACGGCAACCTCGGCTACATGCTCGAATACACCGGCGACAACATTATGGACCATGACGGCGACGGCCTGAACGACACCCTGGAGACAACCGGAATCCTGACAGGATTTGGCAAGCTCTACACTAACCCCAATAATCCCGACACCGATGGCGATGGCCTGCCTGACGGGATGGAAGTCGGGGAACTCATGGTAGACCCGGGCACCGGTATACAATACTACAAAGCGTTAAGCAACCCGATAAAAGCTCATAGTGACAATGACGGCATTAGCGACTATGATGAATATGAACTTGGTACGAATCCCTTCCTTGAAAATTCGACCATGACGGAATAAACGACAACGAAGATCCGTATCCTCTCTCACC
>JAUPKV010000495.1 GCA_030837265.1 Methanobacteriota archaeon | reverse complement strand
GCAAACTTATTAAAAAACTGTCAGACATGGAGGGTTTCAGGAAAAAGCTTATAACAGAGGCATCGGAGGAAGAAAAATGAGCAGTCAGCCAGAAGAAATAATTCCAGAAGACCTTAGGGAACGTGCATACCAGGGAAAGAGCACAAAAGAGGATGCTTTCCGGCTTCTTGAGATCCCGCCACTGGAACTATTCAAATTTGCGGACGAACTCCGCTCCCTTGCAGTCGGGGATGCGGTTACCTATGTGGTAAACAGGAACATTAATTTTACCAGTCGCTGTGTGGGGACCTGCGGATTCTGTGCCTTCAGGGATAAAAACGGATACATCCTCAGCCTTGACAAGATTATGGGAAAGGTAAAAGAGGCAAAGCTGGAAAATGCGACTGAGGTCTGTATCCAGGGGGGACTGCTTCCCGACGTGAGCCTTGATTTTTACCTTGGGATTGTAGAAGCTATTAAAGCAGAATTTCCTGAGATGTCCATTCACGCTTTTTCTCCAATGGAAGTATATCACGCCGCACGCAGCAGTGAGATTACGGTAAAAGAAGCACTTTTCAGCCTCAGTAAAAGTGGGCTTGACAGTATGCCGGGCACTGCGGCCGAAATACTTTCGGACAGGGTGAGGGAGATCATTTGTCCCTCTAAATTAAAAACCGGAGAATGGGTAGATGTAGTAAGACAAGCTCATGCTGCAGGCATTCCCACCACTGCAACCATGATGTACGGGCATATCGAAACTCCGGAAGAAAGAATCGATCATATGTTGATCATCAGGGAGATTCAGAAAGAAACAGGCGGAATTACGGAGTTTGTGCCTCTGCCCTTTTTGCCTTATAATAATCCTTTAGGAGAAAAAATGATGAGAGAAGGCAGGTATGCAACTCCGGGCATTGTTGACATGAAAATCTATGCTATATCTCGCATCCTCTTAAACGGACATATAGATAATATACAGGCAAGCTGGGTAAAACTTGGGAAAAAACTTGCCCAATTCGCTCTTTATTGCGGTGCAAATGACCTCGGTGGTACACTCATGGAAGAAAACATATCCAAATCCGCCGGAGCATCCAATGGGGAAAGGATTTCAGTAGAAGAACTTGAATGGATGATCCTTGGGGCGGACCGGATTCCGAAAGAGAGAACTACTCTATATTCAGGAGTCCGGAAGGCAAATTCGGGATATTCCGGAAAGATAACCGAATCAGGTATCTAGGACGAACTTGTCCAGCAGAATTAAATACAAATTGCCGGTAAAAACAGGAATGATAGGAATGTACGCTCAAAAACAGACTAATATCCCGGATGATGTTATTTATAGGGTGTATCAGGGAAAATGCAATAAAGAAGACGCCTTTGTCCTGCTTGAAGGAAGCCCGTTCGAGCTCTTTGAACTTGCAGATACACTGAGAGCACAGACTGCTAGTAACATAGTAAGCTACGTTGTTAATAGGAACATCTACATTACAAATAAATGCGCCGGAAACTGCGGATTTTGCGCCTACAGGACGGAAAAAGGCTTTGTACTGAGTGTGGATGAAATTCTGGAAAAAGTCAACGAAGCCCGAAAAGCCGGAGTTGTGGAAATTTGCATCCAGGGGGGATACATCCCGGAGATTGACATGGAATACTATCTCGAAATAATAGAAGCCTTAAAAACCGAATTTCCCGAGATCTGCATTCATGCCTTATCCCCTATGGAAGTTAATTACGCAGCAGGAATTTCCGGCATGTCCGTAAAAGACGCTCTAAACGAGCTTAAAAAAAGCGGTCTTGATTCACTTACCGGAACCTCGGCAGAAATTCTTTGCGATCGGGTGAGGAGAATTATCTGTCCCGGGAAGATTAGTACCCAGCAGTGGATTGATACCGTTACTGCAGCACATAAAATCGGAATTTCCACCAATGCGACCATTATGTACGGGCATGTAGAAACAGTAGAAGAACGACTCGATCACCTTTTCATAATCCGTGATATCCAGAAAGAAACAGGCGGTTTTACGGAACTCATTCCAATGTCCTTTTTACCCTACAATAACCCTATCGGGGAAAAAATGCTGGCATCCGGAAAGTTCGCGAGTACCGGACTTGAGGACCTGCAGCTTATAGCAATCTCCCGAATAATTCTTCACACCCATATTAATAACATCCAGGCTACCTGGGTAAAACTCGGGAAGAAGCTTGCTCAAGCAGCCCTCCACTGCGGAGCAAACGACATGGGAGGCACATTAATGGAAGACCAGATATCAACAGCTTCCGGAGGAAGCCACGGCGAATACATATCCCCCTCAGAATTCGAATGGATGATAAAAGGTGCCGGAAGAATACCCATGCAAAGAGATACTCTTTACCGAACAGTAGATCCCAGATTCCCGAATCAAGAAGGCCCGTTACCAAACCGTGAAATAGACTGCGAAAGCCCAAAATAGGCAGCAAGGGATAAGAGAATAAATTTTACTTCTTGAGCGAGTACTCATGTATATTAAATTATCCATATTGAGCAAGCAACTTATGTTTATTAAATTAGTCCTCTTGAGCGCAGCGAAAAGGACCTCGTGCTCCCGAAGCGAAATTCGGGAAGCGAAATTCGGGAAGCGAAATTCGGGAAGCGCAACTCGGGCGGGTGAGCCGTGATGAAAGCTGTAATTCCCTATAAGAAATCCCATGCAAAATCCAGGTTATCTCCTGTGCTTAGCCAGGTGGAAAGGGAAGAGTTAATTGAGCTCATGCTGGATCAGGTAATAGTTTCCATAAAGGGAGCCGGAATAGAAAATATTGATATTCTGAGCCCTTCAATGCATGGCCTTGAAAATATAAGAGGATCCAGGATTTATCTGGATAAAAGAGATCTTAATGGGGCTTTAAACAGTTATCTTGAACATTCTGAGGAGCCCGTTCTCATTGTTATGGCTGACCTGCCTCTTCTCTCTCCGGACCATGTAAAAGAAATTACTTCATCAAAAAAAGATATATGTATTGTCCCGGGAAAAGGTGGAGGCACAAACATCCTGTTTATCAGGAACCCTTCAAGTTACAGGGTCAGGTACTATGGTTCCAGTTTCCTTACACACTGCTCGATAGCGGAAGAATCCGGCCAAAGTTTTGAGGTATATGACTCTTTCCTCGCAAGCATAGATATAGATGAACCGGAAGACCTGGTAGAACTGCTTATACACGGAAGGGGAGCCGCAAAAGATTATATAAGTCACAAGTTCAGGCTTGAGATTAACAGAGGTAGGGTAGGTCTGTCTTTAATTTGAGCCTAAAAAAAAGATCTGGCCATCCCTTGTTCAAGAATCGAAATCAAAGGAAAATTTTATGGGGAATAACGATAGATTGATGGGAATTAGGCAGTAATCAACGCTTTAAGAAGAAAAAAGAAATGTTCATTTAGTGTAAAACCTTCATTAAAGAAAGATCTCGTTCCAAGCTGAGGTGAAATTCGCCTGCATACGGCAAAAAAGGATTTTCCAGATGGTAGGATTAATGAAAGGGAGCTTTCAAATCTGGTTGTCTTTAATAAACAAAAAGTATATGATCGAGAATTGTCATTATTTGCCTGAAAATACCTTATTTGCCAACTGCATTACAGTTAGAATTACCTTATTTGCCAACTGTATACAGCCGTATCTCCTAATTTGCCTTTAAAATGTACAGGTGAGCCAGTGAGCCTTAAAATAAACAAATATAAATGCGGATATTGTGGTGCCTGCGTAGGCGTCTGCCCTAAGGGAGCACTCGAACTTGTGGAAACCTGGGTTGAAGTAGATGAGAGTACTTGCATTTCTTGCGGAGTATGTGACCGGGTCTGTCCTGTGGGAGCAATTGAGGTAGTAAAATGAAGAGCAGTTATGATGTCTTGGTGATCGGAGCCGGTCCTGCAGGTTCCATTGCTGCAAGAACCGCGGCTGAAAAAGGACTTGATGTGCTTCTGATAGAGAAGCGCCAGGAAATAGGTGACCCTGTACGCTGCGCCGAAGGCGCAAGTAAAGAATACCTCAAAAAGCATGTGGGAATTGACAAGAGATGGATTTGCGCTGACCTCAAAGGTTCTCGGATTTACTCCCCGGACGGGACTAAAGTAGAGATGGCAGAGGAAGTTGCCGGTGCAGAAGTCGGCTTTGTCATTGAAAGAAAGGTCTTTGACCGCGCTCTTGCCGAACAGGCTGCAAAAGCCGGGGCAGATGTCAGGGTAAAAACAAGGGCTTCCGGCCTTATCATTGAAGATGACTTTGTTAAAGGGGCCAGACTCATGCACCTCGGAAAAGAATATGATGTGCGTGCTAAAATAGTCATAGGGGCTGACGGGGTCGAATCAAAAGTCGGAAGATGGGCAGGAATAGATACTTCCCTTAAACCCATAGACATTGAAACCTGTGCCCAGTATCTTGTTGCCGGCGTGGATATAGATCAGCAGTATTGTGAGTTCTATATAGGAAATGAAATTGCACCCGGCGGATATGTCTGGGTCTTCCCGAAAGGTGGAAGCAAAGCAAATGTTGGGGTAGGAGTCCTCGGTAACAGAACAGGAACATTCAAGCCGAGGCCAATAGATTACCTTGATACTTTCATGGAGAAAAGGTTCCCTGATGCGAAAATAATAGAAATGGTCTTCGGGGGAGTTCCGGTCTCCGGCTGCATAGAGAAAACTTCCGCAAACGGGCTAATGCTGGTAGGGGATGCTGCACGCCAGTCTGACCCGGTAACAGGCGGCGGAATCCTTAACGCTATGGAAGCAGGGAGAATGGCAGGAGAAGCTGCTTATGCCGCTATTTCTTCAGGAGACGTCTCTCTTAAAAAACTCGAGGAAGTTTACGAAAAGAAGTGGAGACCAACCCTGGGGCATGATATTACTATGGGCCTTATCGTAAAAAATTGTTTTATCGATTTGACTGATGAAGACCTAAATTCCCTTGCCCATTCCCTGAAAGATATAAAATTTGAGAGGATGAACCTGCTTGACCTGCTGCAAGCTCTCTTTAAAGCCAACAAAAAACTTCTCTGGGATCTCCGGGTGCTTTTCAAGGATGCTGCAAAAGAAGTGGTAAAGAACAAAATGTAACTCTCAGAATGCAATTTTCATAACTATTAATTTTTTTTATTTTAAAATCGAAGTATCGCTTTATCTGAGATCACAGTTACTAAAAAATTAGTATATATAATTATCCTTTCTTCCTTCTCTAATATCATGACTAAACATCTAAACGATGCCACCTTAGCTTTCCCGTCTGTTTTTTAATTTTCCATATTCTTACGAGTAGATGTATGAATAATAGAATTCTTATCATAACTTACTAAAAAAATTGATATATTATTATTTTCATATAGAAAAAACATGGGAATCGATATTAATATTAATGCAGGTGCAGACGCAGCAACTTCAAGCGTTAGCGCTTCGGGAAGCGTTCAGCATATAATCACCGATAACGAGAGAAAAACTTTCGGAATTGAAGATAAGGGGCTCAAGAGTGCTGTTGAAAAGTATTTCGGGAAAAAACCAAATGATGCATATCTTCACAGCCCCACTCCATGGGATGATCTCTACAAGTCATATGGATGGCCTCAAGTACAGACCATACTCGTGGTCCAGAGTTCAACTGTAACGGAGATTACTTCCGAACCAGTGATAATAGCTACAAAGACCTTTAAGAATAACAGCACGAAAAAGGCGACCTTCGATGCCAGCATTTCGGACCAGGTAACAAATACCACGGAGAGCAACTGGTCCGAAACGGATACAATTGATGTAGGGCAGACGATATCATATGGTGTTAGTTTCCTGGGAGCCGGAGGAGGAGGAGAAACCTCCATGAACTACAGTCATTCATGGGGACAGGGAGGATCTGAAAGCAAAAGCATTATGGTAGGCACTGATTCCGGAGTCAGTGTCGAGTTAGAACCAGGAGAATCCGTTGAAGCCGTCCTCACAGCAAGTAGAGGAGTAATGAAAGTTAGAATTGTTTACAAAGCTTATTTAACCGGTTCTACCGCTGTAAACTACAACCCAACGTACAAGGACCATCATTTCTGGGGTCTTAACATTGGCAGTGTCATGAGTGCAGCTGGACTTTCAATTAACAGACAATATACCGAAGACATAGAGATTGGCTATTACTCAAATTCAAATATAGAACTCCGAAATCCACAGGGCCAATTGAAAGGAATGTTTTCCTTAACTGATAAAGCAGCACCCCTGAAGGCTTAAAACCCTGAAGCTTTTAGCTCCGGTTAGACTTGAAGCTTCGTTATGGTTCGAAAAGCAAATTACGGCTTGAGTTTTGCTATAAATTACTAACAAAACTCAATTTGCTTTTCTGTCTCATTTACTATAAACTTTATATTAAATTTTGTCCCATTGTCCCTTTTAAGTTCAAGTGCGCCGCCTAACTGGTCTACAAGGATCATTACCAGCTGTATACCAAGAGTTTCAGTATTTTCTATATTAACGCCTTCGGAAATACCTATTCCATTATCCGAAACCGATAAAACATAGTTTGTACACTTGACCCTTTCTTTTCTATTTCCCTGCATGAAACTTATATTTTCTACAACTGTATATTCTTCGGATTCTTCCCTTCGAAGCTTGATTTGGATTTTCCCCTGATCTTTTCCCTCAAAAGCGTATTTGAGGGAGTTAGAAACAAGTTCGTTAATGATAATGCCCAGCGGAACTGCAACATCCATATCGAAAAAAATGTTTGCTTCAAGCTCTATATTCAGACTGATACTGGTATTTCCAACCCTGTAGGTCTGAAAAAGATTATTTACAAGTCTTTTCAGGTATGGTGAGAAATCCAGTGTATCATTTCCTCTGCCTTCATGCAGTTCTTCATGGATCAGGGCAATTGACATTACTCGGTCCTGGCTTTCCCGAAAGGCATTAAGAACTTCCGAATCCTCAACACTTTCTCTATTTCTGAACTTTTCTGCCTGTAAATCAAGCAGGGAAGATATTACCTGCAGATTATTCTTGATCCTGTGGTGGATTTCTTTTTTGCGAGCGATCTCAATATTTGCCAGAGCTTCTTCAGCTCGTTTTCTCATGGTTATATCCCTCGAGATGACAGAAACAGCAGTCAACTTCCCGGAGGCATCAAAAATCGGAGAAATAGTTACTGAAACATTTATCGGGATACAGTCCCTTTTTAAGCGCAGTGTTTCGTGGTTTTTAATATTTTCTCCCTTTTTTATCCTTTCAGTGAGATGTTTTATCTCTCCTTTGATTTTGCCCGGTTCGAGTATTGAAGCGTTTTTTCCAAGAATTTCCGCAGCCGAATAACCATAAATCTGCTCTGCTCCTTTATTCCAGCTTGTTACAATACCATCCAGGGACTCGGTTATGATAGCATCATTTGACGATTCTACAATATTTGCCAGGTTCCTGATGTTCTCCTCGGCTTTCTTCCGTTCAGTAATATCCTGAACTGTTCCTCTAAAGCGAACCGGGATATTTTTTACATTAAAAATAGCTTCACCTTGTGCATGGACAAAACGCTCAGCCCCGTCGGGTAAAGTTATTCGATAATCAATTTCCAAGGGCTGCCCATGTAAAGCTCTTTTAACGAAATTACCAACATTGTCTCGGTCATAGGGATGTACAAAGTTTACAAATCTGGTATAAGTAATTTTTATTTTATTCGAATCAAGTCCGAAAATACGGTACAACTCATCTGACCAATGCAGCTCATTGGTTACCAGGTCCCGGTCCCAGCTTCCAACGTGAGCTATTCGTTGGGCTTCCGCAAGACCTTTTTCGCTTTCTTTCAATGATTTATAAGCCTGCTCAAGCTCTGCTGTGCGTTCTTTAACTTTTACTTCCAAGCTATCATTTGCTTTTTTAAGGGCTTCTTCGGCTTTCTTACGTTCCGTGATATCACGGGCAGCCGCAAAGACACCGATAACCTCTCCTATTTCGCCTTTATAAATCGAAGCATTATACAAAACCGGAGTTATGCGCCCATCCTTATGCTGGATCTCCAGAGGATAATCACGAACCTCACCGTCTGAGAATACCTGACTGTAACCTGCAAGGGCTTTCTCAGGTTTGGTAAAGTAATCTGAGAAATCGGTACCTATCAACTCATTTCTGGAATGACCCGTGACCTGTTCCGTAGCCCCGTTCACATCCGTAATTTTACCGTTACGCCCAATGGTTACGAGAGGGTCCAGACTGGCTTCAATCAGGCTGCGATTATATCTGCATGATAACCTGAGAGCTTCTTCTGTTTTTTTGCGTTCGACTACCTGCGCAATAAGGTAAGCCACTGAAGTGAGAAAGTCAGTGTCATCTGACGTAAACTTCCTTTTTTTCGTAGAATTGACAACGAGTACTCCGAAAATTTTATCCATGCTGCCGATCACAACACTGGCTCCACTGGCCACTCCGTGAATTCCGAGTATTTTAGGTTTTATAAAGCGGTTTTCTAATTCAAAGTCCTCCACTATTACGGGTGTCCTTGAAAATAAGGTAAAACCTGCCTGGGACCCATTTTCCCCTTCAACAATGTTTTTTCCCACAAACTCAGGTTTCCATCCGACCCCGGCCCTTAATAAGAATCTTCCATCGGGCAGCAGCTCCATTATTTTACAGTATTCCAGTTCCAGGTTGCTTGCAATCAGCTTTACGCTCTCAGCCATGAAGTTTTGAAGGCTTTCCTGGCCAAGGGCGATTTTTCCTATCTTGTGGAGCACATCGTTTTGTTTTTCCTTGATACGGAGTTTTTCTTCCAGTTCTTTCTGATCACTTATATCGAACCCGTAAATGTTTATATGTTCTTCCTCAGGGAGGGGATGAAAAATGATCAGATATACTCCCTGTTCCACTTTGACTTCCATTTTTTCGGGGATTTTCCGGGAAATAACCCTTTGTGCAAAATCTGCAAGATCAGGAGGCAGTTTTTCACCGACTTTCACATCCCATTCACGCAATAAGGGCTCGCCCGCCCTATTTGAGTATAGCACAGTACCAGCCTTTCCAATACTGAGCACAGGATTCGGATTCTTCTCCGGAAATTTTTCCGCTTTTGCTTTCATTCTTCCTTTCAGGCTCCTCTTTTGATTGCAAATACCTTATTAATTAAATTATGAATTAATTAAGATTTTCATATATTGCTATTTATTTTATTTTATTTTATTTTGATATAATTGATCTCGAACTTATGCTTTATGCTCTGCAAAGCAGTGCTGTTAATTTTTAAATATATGCTTCAGATGATAGAAATCTGAATTCACTTCCATGAAGGATGTAAAATTTAAGAGGAGGGACCTTACTGATACCGTCAAACAGCCGTTCCGGTTCCGGGCTCAGGTTTGGCATTAGAGAGAATTACCCTAAAACGAGAAATAACCGAGGTATTAAAAAAGTTAGATAGAAAACGTAGCACATGAATACTTATAGAATCTAGAGGGGCATTTGCCTTCCGGTCTTAT
>JAUPKV010000494.1 GCA_030837265.1 Methanobacteriota archaeon | reverse complement strand
TGGATAAAAAATAGAATTTTTTAAATTTCATGTAAAGACCGCTCTCCTGCGTCAAGCGTGACAAGACACGTAAAAGAAAGCTAATACGGTTTCCTTTTTGGATTCACTAAATCTGCTCTGTCCGGCCCTTTTAATTTTTTTACTTTTATAGTTCAATCGCAGTGTGATCAGGATAAGGTTTTCTTCTTCTATAAATTTTGGGTTTTTTGTCAAGGGATTGACAGTGAGAATTCTTGCAGGTTTGGCATATCATGAAAAGGTATCTTGCCTCAGGCAAGCGTAACATGACGCCGTGAAATGACTATTCCGTTTTCCCGGGTTTTAAAATTTCATGGTACGTGCCTGATGCTGTTTTGAGTATTTATTTTTTGAACCTGCTTCATTACCCGATTATTTTTTCGAGCCTTTGCCTCTGCTTTTTTTACCGGATTTCATTTTTATCCTGGGGTGCTGTTTTTCTTCTGACAGGTAAGCTCCCAGAGCGAGGATCTCACGCTTTAAACTTTGTATAATATCTTCCGGTACATCATCGCCCATTTCCGCTACTTTCAAAGTCTGTTCAAAATAGAACTTCGCAAGGATTGGATCCCTTTCAAGGAAAATGATGCCCATCATAAAATGGAGAGGTAAAAAGTCTTCATCTTTTTCAATGATCTTGTTATATAGTTCCTTGATTTTTTCAAATTCTTCTTGATTTACAAGTTCATTGATATAGGATTCAACAATGTTGAAGTAATCCGATCCGTATTCAACAAGGAATTCGATTTTTTCGGCATCGTTCATCGAGTTGAATCTGGCTTCAAGCTTTTCTGGCCTGCTTTCTTTTTTGAAAAGCTTATATTTCCCCCTACCTGCTTTGCATGCCTTATCTCCCTTGTCTTCTTCGAAATAATCGTACTCGCTTTCTTTTAAAAGCAAGAGACTTATTTCTTCGTCTGAAAGGCCCAGTTTACTGGCAACTAAAGAGACATTCTTTTCGTATTCCTTCTCTTCTTCTTCTGTAAAATAATTAAGTGCGTGTGCCAGCCATTTCAAATAAGCCTGTTTATCACCCAGCCAGGACCTGTTTTCAATAGCACTTATAAAGTAGTCAAGCACCAGTTTGAACTCCTGGTGGGTTATCGGCTTTAGATAGAGAACCTCAACCAGGTTTCTTACAATTGTGAGTTCCAGAGGATGTTTAAAAGAAGAAATGTTTTTGTCATAGTTCTTTTTTATATTTCTTAAAAGTAATATGACATCTTTATCCTCTATTTTCCGGTCAATTTGATGATAATGGTACGCAATTGAATATTCTATGCTTATCAGATAATCGATGTACTTGTATTCTTCACCGAGCAGGCTTTCTAATTTCTTTTCTTCCGGGGTGTCAGAATTGAGAAAATCTGACAATGAGGTTTTGTTCTCATCAATTACTACATCTTCTTCAGAAACCATAATCAACGCTCTCCGGCAGTTTACTCATTAGCAGGGCTTCCTTTTTATTCTTTGTCTTTCTCATTTTTTTATTTCGGTTCTTCAGCGGATTTTTTCTTGAGGAGTTTCTTAAGAGTATTGAGATCCTCTCTCAGGGCTTTTTTCGTTTCCTCCGGGATTTCTTCGAGCTTTTCAGCGGTTTTTATGGCTTCTTCAAAATAGGACTTCGCAAGAGCTGGGTTCTTGTCTATGTAGGCAGTTCCTATAACAAATTGCAGAGGGAAGAAACCTTTGTGCTTCTCAATGGACTTTTTGTAAAAATCCTGGATTTTTTCAAAATCTTCTTTGTTCCTGAGGTATGAAACATAATCAAGAACAAGTTCAAAATAATCCGGGCCCTTGTCCAGCAGGAAATTGAATTTTTCGTCATCAGTCATTAAAAAGAAACCGGTTTCAAGGTCTTCTGCAATTCTGTGCTTATCAAAAAACTCGGCTTCATTTTCAATGCCTTCAAAAAAGTCGCCCTCTTCGAAGAAATCCTCCGCATCTCTTCTCATGAGAAGCATATCAACCTGGGCAGAGGGAAGACCTAGATTACTGGCATATTCTTTTAATTCCCTTTCGTATTTTTCTTCTTCCATGTCTGAAAAAAAGCCCAGCACATATGTTAACCACTTTACATAGGCCTGTTCATCCTCAATCCAGGACATATTTTCAATAGCCCACAAAACATAGTCAAAGACAAGAGTGAACTCGTGGTTGGTAAGCGGTTTTTCCTCAAGGGGCTCAATGAGGCTCGCTGCAATGCTTATTTCAAGCTCGTTTTCATAAAAACCGATAGGTTTGTCACGGTTCTGTTTTATATTTTTTAATGCCGCAGTTACATCTTTGTCTTTTAAATTTCGATTCATCTCGTTGTAAAATGCGGCAATTGCAAACTCTATTTCATCCAGGTAATCGTTATACTCATTTTCTCTCTCGTAAATGCTCTTTATTTCCTTTATTTCCGGCGTATCCGGTGCAAGCAATTCGGATAAAGAGATTTCATCTTCAGGAGTTTCATTATTTTTGCCAGGACCCAAAAAAATACCCTCCAGTTTTTGATTCATTCCAATTGGTAATTTTATTAATTACGAATAATTAAGTTGGATAAATACGAATCAGTTTGATGCGGTTAGTGGGTTTTTAGAGGACAGGCTAAGATCACTGATATATGACTAAAAGCTCCATAGTAGCATCTGTTTTGTGACGTTATATTCTTTTGGTGTATTAGGATCAATTTCGTCAAAACCTCAACTTTAAATTACTCACTTCTTCTTCTGGCCGATCAGGTAATGATTTGAATTCCCACCATCCAGGCCCGATTCCCAATTGCCCATAAGACATAGTCAATTACCAGTCGGAATTCGTGATGTGTAATCGGTTTTTCCACTATTGGACAGATCAAATAATTAATAATCTGTACTTCAATGTCCTTGATAAAGAAAGAGATATCCAATTCATAGTTCAACATGATATTCTTAAGTGTCAGTGCGACATCTTTATCCTCTATTTTTCGGTCATTTTCATAATAATGAACTGCTCCGATAGTTCAGCTGTCAGACGCTCCATTTTTTCTTCAAATTCCTCATCGTCCTCTTCGATTTCTTCAAAACCTAAGTTCACGCCGTTTGAACCGGCTGTATTTTTTGCCATGAGGGACCAACATTAAAATGATGAGTTAGGATAATCTGTTGATAATCTATTAACTGTTATAAAATTACTTGTTTTAAGTTTTAGTGAGTCAAAATTGAAATAACACATCTTCGACCCTGGATAAAAAATAGAATTTTTTAAATTTCATGTAAAGACCGCTCTCCTGCGTCAAGCGTGACAAGACACGTTAAAGAAAGCTAATACGGTTTCCTTTTTTGATTCACTAAATCTGCTCTGTCCGGCCTTTTTGAAGTATAGGCCTTCATCTCAGTACTTTTTTGAAGTCTTTTTCACAGTTTTGGATTTCTTTTTGCCTTTTATGCCTTTACCGGTTTTTGGTTCGGATTTCTCGGCCGATTCTTCATTTGATTCTTCAGTTAAGAGTTGTGTTAGTTGATCGATATCTGCTCTCAGGACTTTTTTCATTTCGTCCGGGATTACTTCGGACTTTTCGGCATTTTTTACAGCTGCTTCAAAATAGGAATTTGCAAGCGCGGGGTCCTTGTCGATATAAGCAGCTCCCATAATGAATTGCAGGGGGAAGAAATCTTCGTACTTTTCGATAAACTTTTTGTAAAATTCCTGGATTTTCCCAAAATTTCCTTTGATCATGAGGTCAGAAACATAATCCTGGATAAGGTCAATATATTCCGGGCCGTTGTTCATCAGGAAATCGAATCTTTCGTCGTCGCTCATTAAAAAGAAGCCTGTTTCAAGGTCATCTGCCGTTCTTTCTTTATCTAAAAGTTCGGCCTTCTCTGCAATGCCTTCAGTAAAATCTCCTTTTTCAAAAAAATCCTCGGCATCTCTTTTCATAAGGAGCATGTCAACCTGGACAGAGGACACACCCAACTTGCGAGCGGATTTTTTAAACTCCCTTTCGTATTTTCCCTCTTCTGCTTCTGAAAAAAAGCCCAGTACATATGTGATCCATTTTACATAGGCCTGTTTATCCGGAATCCAGGACCTGTTGTCTATGACCCACAAAACATAGTCAATGACAAGAGTAAACTCGTGATCGGTAAGTGGGTACTCCTCAAGCGGCTCGATCAGGCTCTCCATAATGCTTAATTCAAGATCTTTCTTAAAGAAGCTAACAGGTTCGTTACGGTTCTGTTTAATATTTTTTAATATTGAGATTACATCTTTGTCTCTGAGACTTCGACTTTCATGATAGTAATATTCGGCAATTACAAACTCAATTTCACTCAGATACATGCTGTACTCGTATTCTCTTTCATAAATGCTTTTTATTTCCTTTACAGCTGGCGTATCCGGCAAAAGTAGGTCGGATAAAGAGTATTTATCTTCAGAGACTTCATTAATTTCGTCCGAACTCATAAACAATGCCCTTCGATTATTGGTTAACGTTAGTCAAAATCATTTTGAATGTAACAAATTATTTTAACTAAATCAATTTAATGGTTTTTCTTCACACAACTGCTTTCCGGAACTGGTAAGTTCCCAGCAGTACCATGATCCCGGCACCAATAGCAAGTCCAATTATCCCGTAAATAGGTGTCCCCCCTTCAAACAACATTCTTGTACTGTCAATTGCATAGCTGACCGGATTGAGCCTGGCCATCAACCTTAGCCAGGACGGCATAACCTCATAGGGCATAAGTGCACTGCTTGTGAAAAATAAAGGCATGCTTATCATGCTATTCACAGCTGAATAACTGTCATGATCACTTAAATACAGACCAATCATTGTTGAAAGAGCAGAAAAAAACACCGAAAACAGAAAAAGCGTGAGATAAATTAGAATTATATTCACAGGATTCCAGATCCTTACTCCAAGCAAAGTGGCTATCAAAAGAATCACAGTTGCCTGCAGTAGACCTCGTACACTTATAAAAAGAATTTTTCCGTACAGCATGCTTTCTCTAGGAGAGGGCATCGCGAGGAATTTGTTCAGAAATCCCAGTATTTTATCAAAAATCATAAGAGTCCCGCCCTGCAAGGAGGAGAAAAGAGTTGTCATGACAAGAATACCAGGTGTAATAAACGCAAGATAATTATCAGTAAACTTTGTGGGAAGGGCAAGCCCGACAAACACAAGCCAGGCTGCAGGCATTATGAGTGAGGAGACTACAGTTACCCTTCCTCTAAGCCATTTTACAAAATCCCTTTCAAAATAATAGAAGACTGTTTTCATCATCTTCGCCTCAGAAGATTTCTGAACTGAGTTGAGTTGAATCCTGCCTGTTCTTCAGGGGTTTTAACATTTTCAAAAAATACGTCGTTAAGAGAAGCTTCTTCGCTTATGGAATTAGTAAGATTCTCCGGAGACCCTACAACCACTATTTTTCCTTTATCAATAATTGCAACCCTGGTGCAATATTTTTCCGCCTCTTCGAGGTAATGAGTAGTCATGAAGATAGTCATTCCTTCCGCTTTAAGCATACTGATATGTTCCCATATCTTTTGTCTTCCGCTCACGTCCAGCCCAAGGGTAGGTTCATCCAGGAAAAGTACTTCAGGTTCATGTACAAGGGCCTGAGCAAGTTCAAGGCGCCGCCTCATTCCTCCCGAATATGTTGCGACAAGATCGCCGGCACGGCTTGATAGCCCCATCATTTCGATCACCTCGTCGACTTTCGAGTTCCTGTTCGGAACCCCATAGAGCTTTGCATAAAGCAGGACGTTCTCTCTTCCCGTAAGTTTTCTGTCCACAGCCATATCCTGGGGAACATAACTTATCTTAGACCGAACCAGTTTTGAGTCCTTTACAATATCGTACCCGCAGACTTTTGCAGTGCCGCTGCTGGGTTTCATTAGAGTTGTAAGCATCATAACGGTCGTACTTTTACCTGCCCCATTCGGGCCAAGGAGGCCAAATATCTCGTTTCCCACATCGAGGTCGAGATTGTCAACAGCAACCAGGTTTCCAAAAGACCGGGATAACTTCTTAGTTTCTATCACAGGTATCTCCATACAGTCAATAGAATGATAAATTAAGGTTGAGAGATAAATAACTGCCTGAAAAGAAAAATAGGTTTTTAGTTTAACTGATTTAACGCCTTCGATTTTCAGTGGATTTTCTTGCGGATTTCCTCCATTTTTGCGTTCCAATCAGGAAGCTCGTCAAATGAAAAAATCTCTATGGCTCCTCCCTGAAACTCGCCTTCTCCGGCCAAATCCTCCATCCAACTTTCAATCTCAAGGTAGGACTCTTTTAGCTTTTCCAACAGTTCCGGATCGGGCTTCCAGAGTTTTCTAGCCTCGGCTTCCAGTAGCCTTCGTGAGATCTCTTCAAGGGCATAAGGATTATTCTCTTCGAAGAATTCCCTCGTATCTTTGTCAAGTACAAAGGTATTCGTTATCTCGTCAAAAATCCAGTCATCCACAGTCTGAGTAGAGGCTTCCCAGCCGTAAACTGTTCCTACTCTTTTTGAGATTTCACTTGCACCTCTGTATCCATGCTCCTTCATCCCTTCAATCCATTTCGGATTAAGCAGCCTGCTGCGTACTACTCTTCGTAATTCCTCTGCCAGGCCTCGGACCTCAACATTCGAAGGTTCTCTTGTATCTCCATAATAAGCTTTAACATCTTTTCCGGAAGCCTGTTTTGCTGCTGCGGTCATACCTCCGTGTGTGCCAAAGTAACTGCAGCAGCCCAATAGATCGTATTCGTCACTAACGACTTTATTAAATGTGACGTCTACAGTCTTGAGGTTGTGAGCTAGCTGGGTGTGAGCCGTTTCTCCATAAACTCCTTTACCGTAAGCGAACCCGTTCCAGTATAGAAAAATATCAGCCAGGTTCTTTTCATCCTTCCAGGCACTTGCATATATTGCAAGTTGCACACCTGCCGAATAAGTCCCGGGTTTACTACAAAAAATACGCAATGTGGACGCTCGATGATCGCTCCCCTGGGAGATCATTTCCTGAGAGTGTTTTCTGGGATAATTCATTTCTGCAGGTTCATCAAGTTCTGCAACAACCTGTACAGCTTCATCAATAACTTCCATACATCCGGGGAAATTATCCCTCAATATTCCACTGGCCCTTATCGTCACATCGATTCTTGGCCTCCCAAGAATTTCCAGAGGAATTACTGAAAAACCCGATAGCTGCCCATTTTCTTTCCAGGTAGGTTCTACCCCGAGTAAATTCATGATTTGAGCCATGCATTCCCCGTCTGACCACATAATATCGCTGGCCATCCAGTAAAATGCCACGTTCTCGGGAATCCTGCCTTCTTCCTGTATATATCTGTCTATGAGTACTTCTGCCAGTTTTCTACCTACTCTCCAGGCTGCTTTTGTCGGTACTCTGCGCGGATCGAGCGAATAAAAATTTCTGCCCGTGGGCAGTACATCATCTCTGCCTCGCATGATCAGCCCTGAAGGACCTGGTGGGATATACCTTCCTTCAAGCCCGTGCAGCAGGGCTTCGATCTCTTTTGAAGCTTCAATTCTGAAGTCAAGGTCAAGAATACGTTTTCGGACTTCAGTAAACTTGCCTTCGTCTACCGACGATTTTTGAAGATGTGGAGTTATAAATCGGGTTCCAGTTAAATCCTTCATGAAATCATGGAGAGAAGTCCCTTCAGTACTGTAATCCAATATTCTCCGGATCATTTCTCTTGATATCCGGTCTATCTCTTCCAGGATCTGGCCGTTCGACACGCCTTCTCTTGATACCTCTCCTTGTCTGGAAAGAAGGTCATTAAGTTCGAAACCGAGCGTGTCTGCAATCAATCTTCGGACAGAGCTTTTACTTCCGGGTTCTGCATCTTCGTATCTCAAAATAGAATTAATGAATTCGATTCTCTTTTCTCCCTGTGGCACCGAACCAAAGATATGCATACCTTCCGGAATCTGCGTATTCCTTATTCGCGACAGAGCTTCATGGGCTCTCCGTACAATCTCGGGGAAAGGAATATCATGATCCGGCTTAAGGCCGATTTCCGAATCCAGTTTCGTTTTCCTGATTTCATCAAGAACAAGATGTTTCAGGGCATGTTCCCTTGCACGGTCGTGTTTTGCCTGTTCATATTCTCCGAGCAGTCTGTCCAACTCTTCAAGTTCGTCATATAAACCTCCTGCAGCCATAACCGTCTGCATATGGTCAATCAGGCAGGCAAGACTTCTACGTTTAGCCATAGTGCCTTCAGGAGGATTATCGGAATTGTAGATATATAGATGAGGAAGTGTACCGATTGCAATGTCAGGGTAACAATCCCCTGAAAGTCCCGCACCTTTCCCGGGCAGAAATTCAAGGTTCCCATGAGTGCCTACATGTATAATTGCATCTGCTCCGAAGGTCTCTTCCAGATACCTGTAAGTTGCAAGGTATTGATGAGTCGGAGGTACGCCCGGGTCGTGCAGGATCCGGCAGACCTGACCGTTACATTTGGAGCCTGCACAGCCGCGTTTTGGCTGTACGCAGACTACAACGTTCCCAAATTCTACACCGGTAACAACTATTTTTTTATCATATACCATAGCAGCCGGTATGCCGTTGATTTCCTCACCCGGAGGGTTTCCCCAGGCTTCAATCATCTGGTGCCTGACTTTGGGACTTAAAGTATTGAAAAACTCCTCGTATTCTTCCTTTGTTACAAGAGCCAGAGCTCCACCTTTTCGTACAATCTCTTCAACGGCTGTCCAGCGAAATTCGGAGATTGCTTTTTTACTTAGAATAACATCAATTAACTCTCTGCCGTCGGCAGGTGGGGTCACATTATACCCTGCTTCATGCATGCGGTGAAGGATATTAGCAACACTTTCAAGGGAATCCAGATGTGCAGCCTGGCCAATTCCTCCTTCAACACTGGAACAGGGCTTGTTGTGCAGGATTAAGGCTATTTTTTTTTCTGAGGCGGGTTTGCTTCTTAGCCTGAGCCATTTATCTATCCTTGCTGCAAGTTTGAGGCAGCGCTCTTTTATGGGTGCATGTTCAACATAATTATCAGCTGGCCTCCCTGCTCCTATAAGCATGGGTTCGATCACTCCCTCAAACTCCGGCAGGGAGATGCTCCAGCCGATGTCATTAGTAAGCCCATTGGACTTTTCCCACTCCTCAAAGGTCATATAGCTTGAAGCTATGGGCTGAATTACCGGAACATCCAGCTCCTTTAAAAGATCTGTCCCCTGTTCTGCACAGCCTGTATTGCCCATACTTTCCTTGCTGCTCATAATAAAAAAAGGGGAGAGTTTTACCAGGCAATCAATGATCGGTTTCCCGTCTCTCATAAAGAATTCTCTGATGACCTCTTTCATTCCCTTTGTACCCAGTTCTTCGTCCTTTAGCGAATAGGAAAAAACCGGGATTACAGACAACCCTCTGTTTTCCAGGGCTCCAATCAGGGTATTTTCAATTTCAAGGTCATTATTAATCCATGTAGTCCTTGATATCAGGATTCCTACTGTTTTTCCGGGGATTGGGATTTTCCATCTCAAATATTCTTCAATATTTTCGTAATCCTTTTTTGCTTCAGGATGGTACAATCCCTCCCAGGCTACCTTTTTTGGAGCTTCGACTGCCAGATCCAGTCCGAAAATTTCTCTTTGGACATACTGCAGGAGATTGACAATATTTTCCTCACCATTGTAGGCAATATAGAGATAGGCTTTTGCGGCAATATCGGGCTTTACCGAAGATAGGGTCCAGCAATAAGGATCGTTTCCCATACATACGACAGGAATCTTTTTCTTTATGACCTCAATTCTTGCATCCAGTTCGTCCCAAAAAGCATTACTTGTGTGATAGAGGAGCACAAGATCTGCATTTTCGCATGCTGTTAATGCCTCGTCTATTTTTTCAGGATTGTTCTCCAGAGTTCTTGAAGAAAAAGCCTCAACTTCGAGCCCAAGTTTTTGGGCTGCTTTGTACATCAGAGGAATATATGAGTTCCATGTAATTGAAACGATTTTCATGTTCAGAACCTCCATCAGGAGTTCATTTTCTTACTATCATGACCTATTCTCTGTTTCTCCGGAAGTTTTCGCGAGATTGGTTATGGAAATCGAAGTTCAAAAAATACTCCTGCAACGAAATAATGTTAATAATAAATGTAAGTTCAATAGTTATCTGAGTTTATAACTTATTCAGAGGGATATTGGTTAATAAATATTCCTATTTTTATCTTCTATTCATAATGAATAGATTTTTTCTTGAATAAGATCAAATT